>JAYTOS010000527.1:0-17547 GCA_043747705.1 Bacteroidota bacterium | reverse complement strand
TGAGTGGAAAAAAATAGAAGAAGGTGTAGAAGTGCTGTTTACTGATGCCGGGCATATTATTGGAAGTGCAGCCGTGCATCTTCGGATTTTTGAAAAAGGTAAAACAACCCATATCTCCTTCAGTGGCGATGTGGGTCGTTACACAGATGAGATACTCCGTTCACCTGAAGTATTCCCGCAGGCCGATTATATACTTCTCGAAAGTACCTATGGTAACAGGTTGCATGATGAGGTAAAGGGGACCGCTGATTTACTTTTGCAATGGATACAAAAAACCTGTATTGAGAAAAAAGGGAAATTGATCATCCCCGCTTTCAGCGTGGGGCGTACGCAGGAATTATTATATTTTTTAAATCAGTTGGAACTGGAAAATCGTCTGCCCAAAGTCCCGGTATATGTTGATAGCCCTTTAAGCATGGAGGCTACAGAATTATTAAAAAAATATCCCCAGTATTTTAATAAAGTGATCAGGAAGATCATGCAATCGGATAGCGACCCGTTTGATTTTAAAGGATTGAATTTCATTAAAACAGTGGAAGAAAGTAAACGGCTAAACGACCTGCCGCAACCCTGTGTGATTATTTCTGCAAGTGGTATGGCCGATGCGGGCCGTGTTAAGCACCATATCATGAACAATATCAATAATGCAAAAAATACGATACTGTTGGTGGGCTATTGCGAACCACGGTCGTTAGGTGGCCGTTTAATGAATGGTGAGAAAGAAGTAAAAATATATGGCGACTGGTATAAGGTAATTGCAGAAGTGGGGCAGGTAAAAAGTATGAGCGCACATGGTGATTACGATGACCTTTGCCAGTTTATTGCTTGCCAGGACCCTAAACAGGTAAAAACAATGTTCCTGGTACATGGCGAATATGATGTGCAACAGGAATTTGCAGAAAGGCTGAGGAAGAAGGGATATGCTAATATTGTTATTCCTGAAAGACATTCTGAAACCGCATTGTAAATAACCCTGTCTTATAATTTATATAATTATTTTCAACAATGAGTATTTCGGTTACCCTTTTTTACCGTATTACAGAAATATTCAGGCAGCGTTTTGGTGAACCTGCTTTCACTGTTCGTTCTCCCGGAAGAATTAATTTGATTGGTGAGCATACAGATTATAACCTTGGGTTTGTATTGCCCGCTTCTATTGATAAAGCCGTTTATATCGCTATTAATAAAAGAGATGATAGGGAAATAAACCTGGTTGCCGTTGATTTAAATGAAACATTCAATACATCACTGGATACAATTCAATACACCGATAAGCAATGGCCAAACTATATCCTGGGTGTTGTAGACCAGCTTCAAAAAAAAGGGTATGGTTTATCGGGCTTCAATGTTGTGGTGGCAGGTGATGTGCCCTTAGGTGCAGGGCTTTCTTCATCTGCAGCAGTGGAGTGCGCAACAGCCTATGCCTTGAATGAATTGTTTGCATTGGAGCTGACAAAAAAAAACATGATACAACTGTCGCAGAAAGCAGAGAATGAATTTGTAGGTGTGCAATGCGGTATCATGGACCAGTTTGCCAGCATGTTCGGTAAAAAAGAACAGGTGATCCGGCTGGATTGTCGCTCATTGGAATATGAATACATGCCTTTCGACACTTCGGATATTCAAATTATTTTGTTTGATACGGGACTGAAACATTCTCTGGCCTCTTCCGAATATAATTTACGCAGGCAGCAATGTGAGGCGGGTGTTGCTATCATTCAAAAAAAATACCCGCAGGTACAAAGTTTGCGGGATGCCGACATGCAAATGGTCAATAACTGCCTGTCGGGGAAAGATGAAGTGGTGTATGGCCGCTGTAAATATGTGGTTGAAGAAATACAACGGGTGCAGGATGCCTGTACGGATCTTATTCAGCATGATCTTACCTCATTCGGGAAAAAAATGTTTGCTACGCACGAGGGCCTCAGTCGGTTATATGAAGTCAGCTGCCCAGAAGCAGATGCGCTGGTAACAATGGTTACCAATCATCCTGCTGTTCTGGGTGCAAGAATGATGGGTGGCGGGTTTGGTGGTTGTACCATTAATATTGTGCAAAAAGGAAAAACAGAAGAATTGATTAATATAATGACTCAAAAATACTCAGGACTGTTTGGGCGGGTATTAAAAACATACATAGTTACCATTGATAATGGAACCTCATTGGTGTAAATTATAAACTATCTAAAAAAAAATTCAATAAGAGAAGAACGAAGAAAAGGAGCGGGGTTGAATTCACCTATTTTCTTTTGTCTTTCCTTTACTGAAGCAATTATAAATACTAATTATAATTATATTCAAAATTACATTTCACTTATTTTAGTATAACAGGAAATATGAGTAAAGAAAGATCATATATATATTCAGAAAGAGTAAAAATATATACTGCGAAACAAAAAAAATATGTGTGGCAATTATCGCTACTCAGTTTGCTCAGGCTTTTATTATTTGTTGCGTTTGCCTGGTTTTTGTATACTGCATTTAGCAAACGATTTATGGGGCATGAACTGGTTTGTTCAATATGCTCAATCATCGGTTTCTTAGTTTGTGTGTTTTGGGCAGATGGATTAAAAAGAAAAATCAGATTTCTACAGCAACTGGTTCTAATAAATGAAAACGAGCAGATCATTAATAATGGGTCTCCCTCTTTTTTAAACAATGGTGCATCATTGGCGCCGCTAAAAGGGTTTGCGGTTGACCTGACTATTTTCGGCAGCCATTCCCTTTTTCATTTATTGAACAGGGCCGGCAGTGAATCCGGGAAAAAGCAATTGGCTAACAGGCTAACTGAGCCATTTATCAACGGGGTAGATATTGACAACTATCAAAGTTGTATTAAAGAGTTGGCGGATAATATCCATTTCAGGCAAACATTGCTGGCTCATACCTTGTTGTTAGAAGAAGGAGAAGCATTTTCTAAACTTCAGTCCGGTATTCCTGAGGAAAATTTTAAAGTATTAAAAAGTAAAAGCTGGTCGCTGTTGGCATTTTGCTGGCCGGTTGCTGCTGTGGGTATTATTGTTTTTTGTATATGGCAGGATAACTACCGCCTGATGTTGGCTTTTGGTATTTTGGGATTATTATTGTTGTCTTTTATTCTAAAAAAGGTAAATCTGCTGTATGATCATATCTCAAAACGAAGTTATCTCTACACCCAATATGCACGTTGCTTTCAATTAATCAATGAAGAAAAATTCAGGTATCCTTATTTAATTGAAAAGCAACGGGAAATTACCGAAGCCGGACACGCATTTCAAAGATTGTCCAAGCTTGTTGGATTGTTTGATCTTCGATTAAGTGCCATTTCATTTGCAATCAACGGTTTGTTTCTTTTCGATTTATTGTGTGCGTGTGCATATATGAAATGGAACTTTCAATACCAGTCGTCTATCCAAAAATGGTTTGATACTATGGGCGAAATGGAATTATTGAACTCCCTTGCTACTTTTCATTTTAATCATCCGGGTTTTATTTTTCCTGAATGTACAGAAGACCGGTTGCTGATACAGGCTAAAGGGATGGGTCATCCGCTAATGGATGAGGCTGTTGCTGTAGTAAATGATATTTCAATCGGCGAGCCTGCCAAACTCCATTTGATCACAGGTTCCAATATGTCGGGCAAAAGCACTTTCTTACGTACCCTTGGATTAAATATCGTTCTTGCACAATTGGGAGCACCCGTATTTGCACAAACATTTATATTCCGGCCGGTAAGGGTACTGACCTCATTCCATCATATTGATTCACTTGAAGAAAGTACGTCATATTTCTATGCTGAACTAAAATGCCTGCAAGGTATTATTGCATCTCTCCAGGAACCAACACCCGCACTGGTTTTACTGGATGAAGTAATGCGGGGCACAAACTCAAAGGATAAACATGATGGTACAGCCTTACTCATTAAAAAAATATTGAACTATTCATGCCTTACTTTAATTGCCACACACGATACAGAATTAGGTGTGCTGGCAGAAGGCCATACCGGTGATATTGAAAATTTCTGCTTTGAAAGTGAACTTTCCAATAAAGGATTGGTTTTTGATTTTACCATGCGTAAAGGTGTGGCACAAACAAAGAATGCTACTTATCTAATGCAGCAAATGGGAATTATTTAGTGACCCCTTATGTGAATAATGTAAAAATTAAGCAGAATTGTGTAACGAACTATATGTTTAAAAAGTACTATCTTTTACTTTCTTCAACGCACTGAGTTTATGATATGTAAGCGTTCTACCATACAATTATTGCGTTTCCCGTTTTCATTTTTTTTAATGCCTGTATATTGGTTCGCTTTGAGTTGCGTAGATGGAATTAACGTATGTAAAGCCATCCTCATTTTTTGCATTATTCATTTATTAGTCTATCCTGCAAGCAATGGCTATAATAGCTATATGGACAGAGATACAGATAGTATCGGTGGTATAAAGAACCCTATGCAACCCGAAAAAGAATTGTTTTATTTGACTGTTTGCATGGATATACTGGCTATCTGCCTGTCATTGCTCATTTCATTTTTTTTTGCAGAATTACTTATCTGCTATATTGTTTGCTCCAGATTGTACAGTTACCGCGGTATCCGGTTAAAAAAATATCCAATAATCGGGTACCTCACAGTTATCTTGAACCAGGGTGGATTAATGTTTTTAATGGTTTACCACGGATCCGCTATCGCACCCGCCGCAACTCTTCCCTGGCTTGGCATGATTGCCGCCTGTTTCCTCATTGGTGGTTTTTATCCAATTACACAGGTTTACCAACACGAATCGGATGCTAAAGACGGGGTTCGAACCATTTCTATTTTGTTAGGTAAGAAAGGAACATTTGTTTTTTGCATCTTAATGTATCTGATTGCATTCGCTGTCCTGTTTTATTATTACCGGCAGCATAATGAATTGTTATTTTTTGGTGTGTTGCAAATCTTTTTTCTACCAGTTCTTGTATATTTCTTCTGGTGGGTTGGAAAAGTCTGGCAAAATGAGGCAATGGCAGATTTTCAACATACCATGAAAATGAACTGGCTGGCATCTGCATGTACCAATCTTGGTTTTATAACACTTTTAATACTTAATCAAATTGGCTGATATTATTTCTATAGCAACGGCAGTTCCGGACTTTTGTCATAAGCAATCGGATATATTGCATTTTATGCAGGACATCTATGGATTGGATGAGCAGGATAAACGTAAACTTAAATTCCTGTACGACCATAGTGGTATAAATACACGATACTCGGCCATTAAGGATTATGGTGTGTCGGCTGCTGACAGGAGTTTTATTCCCGTTGAAAAAGATGCCGCTTTTCCTGCTTTGGAGCAAAGAATGGAGATTTACGACAGAGAAGCTGTTATTGTTTCTATGAAAGCGATCAAAGCCTGTTTGCAAAATTTTATTACCCCCCGGCAGGTAACACACCTCATCACCGTAAGTTGCACTGGAATGAGTGCGCCCGGACTTGACCTGCAATTAATGGGTGAAATGGAAATGGCACCAGATATTTTTAGGACTTCAGTAAATTTCATGGGTTGCTATGCGGCCATACATGCCTTGAAACTGGCTAAAATGATCTGCGATAGCACAGAAAATGCCAATGTGGTTATTGTGACTACAGAACTGTGTACCCTTCACTTTCAAAAAGAATACACGGTTGATAACGCAGCCAGCAGCTTATTGTTTGCCGATGGATGTGCCGTTGTATTAATTTCCAATTGCATCAAATCAGACCGTTCCTTATCACTGCGAAATTTTTATTCGCATGTGGCGCAAAAAGGTAAGGCTGATATGGCGTGGCAGTTAAGCAGTAAAGGATTTTTAATGACATTGAGCGGTTATGTGCCACAACTTATTCAGGAAGATATCAATAGCCTGGTGGTGGCAGCTGTTAAACACAACGGGTTAACGTTAGCAGATATTACCCATTGGTGTATACATCCGGGCGGTAAAAGAATATTAGATGTGATACAAAAGCAATTAAATCTTCCTGAGAATGCATTAAGTTATTCGCGGGATGTATTATTGCGATATGGAAATATGTCATCACCCACCGTTTTATTTGTATTAAAGGAAATGATGGATAAACGCGATGCGGCACCAGCAAAAATACTGGGTATGGCATTCGGACCCGGACTTACCATGGAAACCTTTATTGCCGAAAGCTGATGTTATTACAATACCGCTCATACCAAAAAGAATTGCTGGACTGTAGTGATATCCCTTTTGAAGATATTAAAGGGAATATGCAGGAATTGAATACCATTAATACATTGCTGGGTGGCCATGCCATAACCTTAAAAGGCTTTATTTCTCTAATTGGGAACAGAAAAAAAATAACTGTTTGTGAAATCGGCTGTGGTGGTGGGGATAATCTGGTTGCGATAACAAAATGGTGCCTGAAGCATAAGATAGAACTTACCTGCATTGGCATTGACCTGAAAAAGGAATGTATTGAGTTTGCACGGGAACAGAAGATTTTGCAAGGTATCGCTACATGGATAGTAAGCGATTATGCATCAGTTACATTTGATACAAAACCTACTATCACCTTCTCCAGTTTATTCTGCCATCATTTTACCGATGATGAACTCATAACCCAGTTGCAATGGATGAAAATAAATTGCCAACTCGGATTTTTTATTAACGACCTCCACAGGCATTGGGTTGCCTATCACTCCATACGTTTAATGACAAAATTTTTCTCGTCTTCTTATCTCGTACAAAACGATGCACCGGTAAGTGTTACACGTGGATTTCTGAAAACTGAATGGATAATGCTTTGTAAACGTGCAGGTATTCATAATGCTTCAATCGAATGGAAATGGGCATTTCGTCACCTTATTACCTGCGCGCATGAATGATAAACAGCAATTTGATATTGCCATAATAGGCGGAGGGCTTGCGGGCCTCACGCTTGCCATACAGGCTGCCGATGTGGGTTACAGGACAATACTGTTTGAAAAAGAAGCGTATCCTTTTCATAAAGTCTGTGGCGAATATATTAGTATGGAAAGCTGGGATTTTCTGGTTCGCTGCGGAGTGCCATTAGCTGATTGGTCGCTGCCTTTGATTAAGGAATTGCAGGTGTCCGATAATGAGGGAAAAATATATGATTTTAAATTACCATTGGGTGGTTTTGGGGTAAGCCGATACCAATTAGATAATGCATTGTATGAAATAGCCATAAAAAAAGGAGTTACTGTTCTCACCTCCTGCAAAGTAACTGATGTGATATATAACGAAGATTGCTTTACTATTCTTACCCCAGCAACAATTTTTACCGCCCGTATAACAGCTGGCTGTTTCGGAAAGCGAAGCAACCTGGATTTGAAGTGGAACCGGAACTTTGCAAAAAAAAAACCTAATAAGATCAATAATTTTATTGGCGTGAAATACCATATTCAATATCCGCACCCGGCTGGTAAGATCTCCCTGCATAATTTTAAAGATGGCTATTGCGGTATATCACGTATTGAAAACGATACTTGTTGCCTGTGTTACTTAACTACCGCAGAGAACCTGCGAAAGTCGGATAATTCCATCACTGTAATGGAGAAAGAAGTGCTGGCAAAGAATAAACAATTAAAAAAAATAATGGAAGAAGCGAAATACCTCTATGAACAGCCGCTCACTATATCACAGATCAGTTTTGAACAGAAATCACAGATAGAAAACCATATCCTCCTGCTTGGGGATGCTGCAGGCATGATCACACCCTTATGCGGTAACGGTATGAGTATGGCAATGCATGGCGGTAAGATCGCATTTGATAATATCAGGCTTTTCCTCGCCGGCCAAATCAATAGGGACCAGATGGAAAAGCAATACAAACAACAATGGCAGCACCAATTCGGCCTTCGAACCAGGATAGGCAGGGTTGTACAATATTTTTTCGGCGGAAGTTGGTCTACTTCTGTATTTTTAAAAGCGATGCATACGTTTCCGCGGTTTAGTGGAAAGGTTATTGAACAAACGCATGGAAAGCCTTTTTAAAACAACTTATCCTGCTAACGCTTCGTTGGTGGGGATTAGTAGAAAAAATAGCGGGATGAAACTTCTGATAGTCATTATTTTTGCCCATTGTGCTAATATACTTACCGCTCAAAATTACCAATGTGTTGATAATGCTTCATCGGTAAAATTTGTTATACAGAATTTCGGGATGGCCACGGATGGAAAATTCTCCGGCTTACTGGGGGATATAAAATTCAATCCCACCGATCTTAAAGCGTCTTCATTTACTGTGAGTATTGATGCCAATACTATTAATACTGATATTGATGCAAGGGATAGTGCACTTCGAACAACAGCCTATCTGGATACAAAAAAGTTTCCGCAGATCAGCTTTAATTCCAAGCAAATAACAATAGGTGTCAAAGCAGATATGTTTGTTGTAAAAGGCGTTATTACTATTAAAGGCATTAGTAAAGAGATATCATTTCCCTTCAGGTTAATCCATAAAGAAGAAGGTATACTCCTTTCGGGCGACTTTAAAATTAGCCGGCGTGATTTTAAAATAGGCATTGGCAGCCTCGTACTATCTGATACTATCATAGTTTCATTGTTAGTATTCGCTAAAAAAAATTAAATTACCTTCAGTAAGAAATTAGTTTCATTAAATAAGTGAATATGAAAACCGTTATCATAACCGGTGCCAATGGAAATCTGGGTTCAGCTGTAACCAAAGAATTCTTAGACAAAGGCTATCAGGTTGTAGCCACTGTAATTGCCGAGGCTATGAAAGCCGATTTTACTGCTGCTGATCGTTTGGAGGTAAGGGTTGTAAATTTAACTGATGAAGGAGAAACGGACACTTTCATCCAGTCTGTTATCGGGAAATATAAAAAAATAGACGCGGCTTTACTGTTGGTAGGTGGGTTTGCCATGGGTAATATCGCAACTACATCAGGCGGGGATATTGATAAGCAGTTGTCACTGAATTTTAAAACCGCTTACCATGTTACAAAGCCTTTGTTCAGGCACATGATGGAAAATGATAACGGCCGGTTAATCTATATTGGTGCAAGACCGGCTATTGAACCTTCGCAAGGTAAAAACCTGTTAGCATATGGGTTAAGCAAATCTCTTTTATTCAAATTGGCAGAATACCTGAATGAGGAAGCAAAGGGGAAAAATGTAAGCGCTACAGTTGTGGCCCCATCTACTTTAGATACCCCCTTGAACCGTAAAAGCATGCCGGATACTAATCCGTCTATCTGGGTGAAGCCTTCTGCTTTAGCTGAAATACTAGAATTTGTTGTATCTGAAAAAGGAGGGCCATTACGAGAAACCGTACTTAAAGTATATAATAATGCGTAAGCTACTATGCAATAAATAATTGCAGTTTTTAAAAAATAAATACTATTTACATGCTGACAGAAAACCTTTCCCTATTATTTGAAAGAAATATTTTGAAATTGAAAGTGGAAATCAATACTTACCAGAATGAAACAAACTTATGGACAACGACCAACTCCATCAATAATTCTGGCGGTAATCTTTGCCTTCATTTGCTTGGGAACTTGCAATATTATATTGGCAATGTATTAGGGCATATTGGTTATGTAAGAAACCGGCCCGAAGAATTCAGTCAGAAAAATATTCCTGTAATAGAAATGAACAAGACGATTGATCAGACTATTGGTATTGTTACTAAAGCTATCCGTTCTATACCAGCCGACATGTTAGGAAAAGACTATCCCGAAAAAGTATTGGAACATAACATGACCATCGAATACTTCCTGTTGCATTTATTGGCACACCTGAATTATCATTTGGGACAGATTAACTATCACAGGCGGTTACTGGATGTGTAATAACTGTTAGCGAATAGTACCCAATTCCGAAAAGAAATCCCGCAATAGCAGGATTTCTTCGGGAATATTTACAGGTGATCAAGTATGTCTTTGACAGATGAACGCTTGCGATAGTCTGCATCAAAATATTTATATACGATCTTACCATCTTTATTAATTACATATACTGCAGGAACGGGCAAATTGGCACCATTGGACACACCATTGGCATCGTTGAAATCAATACCGTATTTTTGATACGCCTCTATGGTTTTATCATCTACTTTAAAAGCTACATCATAACTTTTCATGATCTGCAGGCCCTCATCATGTAAAATAGAGAAAGAGGCTTTCGTTTTTGTAATTGTCTTGGTAATATTGTCTTCTTTTTCAGGGGTAATGGTCAATACTTTCGCGCCTTTTGCTGTAATCTGCCCCAAAGAATCTTCCAGTTGTTTTAATTGCCTATTACAAAAAGGGCACCATTGACCCCGGTAGAATACCAAAACTACTGCACCATTCTTTAATTCATTTTTCAATGAAATATTTTTTCCATTCTGGTCTTCGGCAGTGAAGTCGGGAGCCTTATCGTTAAGATTCAAACCTTTGGGCCTTGTTTGTGCCATCATCACTAAAGAATGTAATAGTATGGCAACGACTAAAATTGATTTTTTCATTAATTTGATTGTTTTGAATGATAAATAAGTTGAAAATGCCTGTTTTACGTGTTAGACGGTAAACCAACTAATGCCTTACAAGTTATTTCAATAAAGCCATTTATGGAAGCCAGATAACGTTTTAATATCATCAATCGGGAAAATGTGACGACTTTGGCAAAGCTACATGTAAAAGAAGGTAAATACGGGTTGCCTTTGGAAAAATTAAGTACCAGTAAGGCATCGGATCTGCATATGTATTTGTGAAATGAACAGGGTCATATTTTTTTATTAACTTAGATAAACTTAACTTAACCAAAAGTAACCAGGTATATGATGTTTCTGGTAAGTGTAATTTTGAACCTTATAAATATGTACTGGTGCATTGTCAACAATACAACCACCATTTTGAAAGTGCTGATTTAACAAAATAAAGAATATATGAGATTCATTCTGCTAAACATATCATTTATACTATTTACTATTATTGGCCATGGCCAGAATTACCAATCTGTTGATAATGGTTCTTCTGTAAAATTTTCAATTAAAAATTTTGGACTGAATGTAGTTGGCGGCTTTAAAGGATTGTTTGGTGACATAAGGTTTAACGTAACTGATCCTGGTTCAGCTTCTTTCAATGTAAGTGTAGATGCTAATACCATTTATACCGGTAACAGTGTAAGAGATAACCACCTGCGGAAGGAGGAATATTTTGATGTACAGAAATATCCAAAGATCAGTATTATTTCCAAAAAAATCTCCGGCTCAGATAAACCTGGCGTTTATATACTTACAGCAGCTGTTAATATGAAAGGAGTAAGTAAGGAGATCAGTTTTCCATTTACGGTTGTTTCGCAAAAAGAAGGGTTACTTTTTACAGGCGAATTTAAACTGAATCGGCGTGATTTTAAAGTGGGCAGTGGGAGCCTTGTTTTATCAGACAACCTTACGATTTCATTATCTGTCTTTGCGAATGTTCAAAGAAAATAATGCGTATGTAAAAATGATTGAACCGGCAAACTCCGCTCATACAATAAAACAAATAAAGATTTTATTGAAATGAATGGTTACCAGGCCTCACAAACTTCCTTATAAGAAAAGTTCCGTAATACATTTTGTGGGAAGTGAAATACCCGGGTTGAGCTATTTAGTTGCTCAATTCATTCTGCTTTTCATCTACATTTATCAACTTATAGGAAACAGAATCTTTCGAGAAAGAGATGAGAAATTCGGTGCCTATATACTTCCCCCTGTATTCATATAAACAAATATTATTACCCTCTTCTTCTACCTGTCCTATAATGGTACTTTCCACATTATTAAAACTATAGGTAATCCGCTGTTTCGAATCAGTGAATGACCTGCTTTTGTGTTTGGTGAGATATTCAAAACTGCTCTGTTTCAAAGCGTATAAATTAGGAATGATAAAATGAACCTTTCTTTGCAGCAAGCTGTAATTACAGAATGATAAAAAGTAAGTATGTAAGGTACGAAAGTTGTTTCAGTTCTGAAACCATTTTCACTTCCACGCCTTTTAAACATGAAACATTAAAAATATATATATTTGTTTACTGTTGTCCAGCACAAGCTTCTGTCATTGCGAAATTTCCTTTCTACTTATTTTGCTGTGGTAATTATAGATTATATTAATAAAATGCACATAAGGCACTTGCTGCAAATCGGTACCTTGTAGCAAGCTCTTCATGCTGGGTGTAGATGGGGTCATGAAATCGGTGAGGATTTATAAATATTTAACGTATATATATTTATTATTATATAATACAATGCAAAAAAAAACTGTTCCGAATAACGAAAAAGAAAGACTGGAAGCACTTAAAAGTTATCATATACTCGACACCTTACCCGAGGAAGAATATGACAGGTTTACTCAATTGGCTTCTTTAATATGTGATGTGCCTATTTCCCTTATTACTTTAATTGATGAGAATCGGCAATGGTTCAAATCAAAGATTGGTATTGATGTTGAGGAAATAGAAAGGGAACTGGCTTTCTGCAGATATACGATTTTGCAATCATCGGTGCTTGAAATTCCGGACATTGCAAAAGATGAACGGTTCAGGCACAACCCCATTGTCACCGGCGAACCTTTCGTACGTTTTTATGCAGGCTATCCTTTAATAGATCCCAGGGGTTTTGCATTAGGCACTCTATGTATATTCGATCAAAAACCAAAACACTTAACCGCTAATCAACATGAGGCTTTTAAACTTCTTGCAGAAGAAGTTATGGCATTGATACTGGAAAAAAGGCAAAAGGAAGAATTGAAAAATTTTGAAAAAATTTTTCAAATATCAAATGACCTCATCTGTGTTGCCGGGTCAGACGGTTTTTTAAAAAAAGTAAACCCCGCTTTTGAAGCCTTATTAGGATGGGA
This sequence comes from Bacteroidota bacterium, assembly GCA_043747705.1. Taxonomy (GTDB): domain Bacteria; phylum Bacteroidota; class Bacteroidia; order Chitinophagales; family Chitinophagaceae; genus Sediminibacterium. The sequence continues at coordinate 4,714 of JAYTOS010000527.1, read as the reverse complement.
TACACAATTTCTTCTTAAGTCACCATTTATTATGTTGGTTCACCCGGACGATTTAGAAAAAACCAGGAGCGAAATGACCAGATTAAGTGCTGACGGGCACCCTATTAATTTCTCAAACAGGATCCGGACAAAAAATGGCGATTATAAAGTGTTACAATGGGCAGGAACACCGGAACCTTCTACCGGGTATATATTTTCTATAGCCAGGGATATAACCGAAGAGCGAAATAAAGAAGAACAAATTAAAGTAAGTGAAAATAAGTTCAGGTCTTTTTTTGAATATTCGCAGGGATTGATGTGCACCCATGATATGCAGGGGAAGTTTCTGTCTGTTAATAAATCGGGGGCTTCATTGCTGGGTTATACGAGGGAAGAGATTATGCAGATGAGTTTGTTTGATGTTGTTCCTGCAAACCATCACCCGTCTTTAGAAGCATACCTGAAAGAAATCAATAAAAATGGGAAATCAAGTGGGTTAATGACTACGCTGCACAAAGACGGGTCAGTAAAAGTATGGCTGTATAACAATACCGTGGAAAGAGATCTTGATGGGGAAAAATATGTGATAGGTAATTCTATTGATATAACGGAACGGCTGCTGTTGGAAAAGGACCTGCGGGTTACCAAGGAACTTCTTGAACAAACTAATAAAGTGGCGCGTGTAGGTGCCTGGGAAATGATCCTGGATAAACAGAGTATATATTGGTCAGCCTTAACTAAAGAAATTCATGAAGTGCCGGCAGATTATTTACCAGATCTAACAACCGGCATTAATTTCTATAAAGAAGGAGAAAGCCGCGATAAGATAACGAGTGCGGTAAATGAAGCGATAGAAAATGGAATTTCTTGGGATCTGGAATTGCAAATTATTACTGCAAAGGGGAATGAACGTTGGGTAAGGGCGCAGGGAAAGGCGGATATACTAAAAGGAAAATGTAATAGACTTTTCGGTGCTTTTCAGGATATTGACGAGCAGAAGCGAACCAAGCTCGCCCTGGAAGCCAGCGAAAATAAGTACCGGGCTTTTTTTGAAATCTCCCCAGTGGGTATAGCTGTTAACAGGCATAGCGATGGCAAATTCATAGATGGTAACAAGGCACTTTTCGATATGATCGGTTACACAGAAGATGAATATCGTAAACTCAGCCATTCAGATGTAACACCCGCCCGGTATGATGACGATGAAATAAAACATCGGAATTCATTGACGATGAATGGAAGATACGGCCCGTATGAAAAAAAATATATTCATAAAGACGGGCATTTAGTGTCTATACTGTTAAGTGGCATCAGGTTTACAGGAACCAATGGCGAAGAACAGGTCTATTCGGTTATACAGGATATATCTGAAAGAAAACTTGCGGAGAAAGCATTGATTATTCAAAAATCAAGGCTTACAGCTTTTGTTGAAAACGCCCCGGCAGCAGTAGCCATGTTCAACCGGGATATAAAATATGTAGCCGTTAGTAACCGGTGGCTGGAAGAATATCACCTTGAAGGAAAGGATATAATAGGCTTATCACATTACGAAGTGTTTCCCAATATCACGAAAGAATGGAAGGCGATACATGCCCGAAGCTTACAGGGCTCCGTGGAAAAAAGTGAAGAAGATGTATGGCGGCCACCAGGATGGGAACACGACCAATACCTGCGCTGGGAAGTGCGACCCTGGTACCTGTTCGATAAATCTATCGGCGGTATCATGATGTTTACACAGGACATTACAGAAATCTGCCTCCAAAGAGAAGAGCTGAAAGCCGCTAAAATACAGGCAGATCAGGCTAGTCTCGCAAAATCTGAATTCCTGGCAAGCATGAGTCATGAAATCAGAACACCACTCAATGGTGTGATAGGTTTTACCGATCTGATTCTCAAAACAAAACTTGATGAAACACAACAACAATATTTATCCATCGTAAACCAGTCGGCCAATGCTTTACTGAGTATTATTAATGACATACTGGATTTTTCAAAAATAGAAGCTGGTAAACTGGACCTGGAAATCGAAAAATGCGACCTATACGAGATAGGTAGCCAGGCAGCTGATATTATCAGTTACCAGGTTAAAAATAAAGGCCTGGAAATGCTGCTGAATATTTCTACAGACTTACCGCGGTTTATCTGGACAGATCCTGTTCGGTTAAAACAGATATTGATTAACCTTCTCAGTAATGCGTCTAAGTTTACAGAGAAGGGCGAAATAGAACTGAAGATAGAAGCCCTTACAGATCCTTCTCAAAAAGAGATTACCATCCGTTTTGAAGTGAGGGATACGGGTATTGGTATCCATCTGGATAACCAAAAAAAGATCTTCCAGGCTTTTTCACAGGAAGACGGATCAGTTACCAGGAAGTATGGTGGTACAGGACTGGGCCTTACCATTTCGAATAAACTTCTGGCACTAATGGATAGTAGATTGCAACTGAAAAGTAGCCCCGGAAAAGGCAGTAATTTTTTCTTCGACCTGCACCTTACTGCGGAACAGGGGCAACGTAATAATTGGGATAATATTTCTTACATTAAAAAAATATTGATTGTTGATGATAATCAGAATAATCAAACCATACTCAGGCAAATGCTTCTCTTAGAACACATTGAAGCAGATATAGCCAGAAATGGTATTGAGGCATTACAGATACTCGAGTCAGGAAAGAAATATGATGTGATCCTGATGGACTTTAATATGCCCATTATGGATGGGCTGGAAACCATCAAAAAAATACGGCAGAATTTTTATCCTACTGCGGCCGAACAGCCAATTATGCTTTTATCCAGCTCATCTGATGATGAAAAAATAATCAGAACAAGCGAAGAGCTTGATGTGACCATTCGCTTGGTAAAACCTATCAAAATGCAGGATTTATACCGTGCATTATCAAAGCTTGCTAAACAGAACGATGCACAGGAAACAGCTCCGGACGCAACTGAGCCTGAAAAAAACCTGGGTATAATCCGAGTATTGATTGCAGAAGATGGTGAAGTAAATATGTTATTGGCCAAAACCATCATCAAACGAATAGCCCCCCACTCGGTTATTATAGACGCAAAAAATGGTGACCTGGCGTTTAAAGCCTGTCAGGAGATTTTACCTGATATCATCTTCATGGATATACAAATGCCGGAAATGAATGGCTATGATGCGACACGTAAGATAAGGGCCTTACAAAATGATATTCATATACCGATCATCGCCATCACTGCCGGCAATGTAAAAGGGGAAAAAGAAAAATGTATTGCAGCCGGCATGGATGATTTTCTTACAAAACCCATTATAGAAAATACGGTAGCCAACATGTTCAATAAGTGGGTTGCCGTGATACAAAAAAGAACCATCCCGGAGCAAAGTTCCCCTGAAATAACAATAAGGGACATTCATCATCCTTTTAAACAGTTAAAAGAATTTGTAGGAGATGACCTCGATGCATTTCAGCAGTTCCTACTGCTTACTAAAAATGAAATCCAAAGTTCATTAAACGAACTGGAAGATAAATTTGCTAAAAAAGATGTTATGGGTCTTAAGCGGGCGGGACATAAGTTAAACGGTACAGCACTCTCGGTTAGCCTGGAAAAACTTTCCGCGATCGCAACCAACTTCGACGAACTAATCCATTTTGATAAGGCGCATATAGAAGTGCTGATGAAAAAGGCCAGAACTGAAATAGCTATCATTTTGCAAATGATTGAAGAAAATATGCTGAAATAACCCCCGGGCGTATTTTATTGAGTTTTTGGTATGGGGAAGACATCCCGGATTGCTTTTTCTGCACCGGGATATATTACAAAACGATAATTTCAAACAACCGGTTTATTTACCTATCCCTTTCTACCCAGTTTTAATAACGGTTTGCCATTTACCTAATCATTTTTATTTGATATGAATTATTCGTATTTTACGTTGGTCATATACTTGATATATGGACCTAACTTTTGCAAATGGGAGCAGTTTCGCTGATCGCCTTGATAATAGCTGCTATTACCTTTTCAGCAGGTGGTATTTTAGTAGGAAAAATCCTGGTTAAGGGTAGTAAAAACCCTCAAAAAGGCCAGGCTTACGAATGTGGTATCCCCACAGAAACCTCTCCCTGGCATCAATTTAATGTTGGGTACTATCTTTTTGCATTATTATTCTTAATTTTTGATGTAGAACTCATATTCCTGTACCCATGGGCGGTGGTGGTTAAAAAAACCGGCATGACAGCGCTGTTTGAAATATTAGTTTTCATTTTCATATTATTCATGGGCTTTTTATATGCACATAAAAAAGGAGCATTGAAATGGAGCTAACAGAAAAAGCCACAGGTAATATGGAATTTCCCGGGGAAATACACCAAACACCTGGCGGCGGCATTGTACTAAGCACGTTTGACGGGATTATTAATTGGGCCCGTTCCAATTCATTATGGCCACTCACTTTTGCTACCAGCTGCTGTGGTATTGAAATGATGTCGGTAGCTTCCTCCAAATACGATTTTTCAAGATTCGGTTTTGAAGTGGCCCGTGCTACCCCCCGGCAGGCAGATGTAATTATTATTGCGGGTACCATCGTGAATAAAATGGGGCCGGTACTCAAACGTTTATACGACCAGATGGCCGACCCGAAATATGTGATCGCCATGGGTGCCTGTGCCATCAGCGGGGGGCCATTTTTTTACAATACCTATTCAGTAGTAAAAGGGGCCGACCATATTATTCCGGTAGATGTATATATTCCTGG
>JAYTOS010000526.1:0-2325 GCA_043747705.1 Bacteroidota bacterium | reverse complement strand
GTTTACACGTGCAACGATATCAGCTTTTTTGCCTTTACCGCCAACCACGATGGTATTGTCTTTATCAATGGTTACAGAAGCAGCGGAACCTAAATAAGTAAGGTCAGCATTCTCTAATTTGAAGCCTTGCTCTTCACTTACCACGATACCAGCAGTTAAAATTGCGATATCTGTCAGCATTTCTTTCCTGCGGTCGCCAAAGCCAGGAGCCTTTACAGCAGCCACTTTCAGCGTACCACGCAATTTGTTTACTACCAATGTTGCCAGTGCCTCACCTTCCAGGTCTTCAGCAATGATCAGCAATGGGCGGCCACTTTGTGCCACTTTCTCCAGGATAGCCAGGATATCTTTCATAGCACTGATCTTCTTGTCGTAGATCAGGATATAAGGATTCTGTAATTCAACTTCCATCTTCTCACTGTTGGTTACGAAGTAAGGAGAGATATAACCGCGGTCGAACTGCATACCTTCTACCACATCAACAGTGGTATCAGTACCTTTTGCTTCTTCAACGGTAATTACACCTTCTTTACCTACTTTACTCATAGCGAGGGCAATCAGTTTACCAATTTCGCTATCGCTATTGGCAGAGATAGTAGCTACCTGCTCAATTTTTTTAGAATCGTTACCAACAGTCTGTGATTGTGCTTTTAAGCTATCAATCACTTTGGCAACAGCTTTGTCGATACCACGTTTCAGGTCCATTGGGTTGGCACCGGCAGCAACGTTCTTTAAACCTTCGCTGATGATGCTTTGGGCCAATACGGTTGCGGTAGTTGTACCATCACCGGCAATATCTGCCGTTTTGGAAGCTACTTCTTTCACCATCTGTGCACCCATGTTCTCGATAGGGTCTTCTAATTCAATTTCTTTGGCAACAGTTACACCATCCTTGGTTACCTGTGGTGCACCGAATTTCTTTTCAATAACCACGTTACGGCCTTTCGGTCCGAGGGTTACTTTAACAGCGTTGGCTAAGGTGTCAACGCCTTTTTTCATTTTATTTCTTGCTTCGATATCGAAGAAAATTTGTTTAGCCATGTTATTTCAATTTGAAAATTTGAGAATTTGAGAATTTGAAAATCAGAGAATAAAAAATAAGAAATTTTGAGCTGGCTGATCATTTTCGAATCAGCACATCTTAAAATTTTCAAATTAAATTATTGCGAGGATATCGCTTTCTCTCATGATCAACAGGTCCTGGCCCTCAATCTGGATCTCAGTTCCTGCGTATTTACCGTACAAAACAGTGTCGCCAACTTTTACAGTTACCGGCTCGTCTTTTTTACCAATACCGGCTGCTACAATTGTGCCGCGTTGTGGTTTTTCTTTTGCAGTGTCAGGGATGATGATTCCGCCTGCAGTTTTTTCTTCAGCAGCGGCAGGCTTAACAATTACTCTGTCGTGCAGAGGAGTAACGTTGAGTTTTTTTGCCATACGTTATAGGTTTTTAATTGATTGGGTGAATAATACACCAACAGAACCTCGATTATTATGCCATCAGGCAGATTCAGGTCAAATTTTCAGAAATCTGGTTTGAATCCGCCCGGGGTCATGGGAAGCCTGTCAGAAAGGGCGCAAAGATGGGGGAAGTTACTGACAGGCTGTGTCAAAATTTCATAATAGATTTGGAAAAGGTATTTTGATTGTAACATATTATAAATAAAATATTATATAAAAGCTGCCTTTCATTTCAAAATATAATACTTTTTTTCCCTATGTTCAAATACCCCTCAGTTGTGAATACGTGTTCAAATGATTTGCGACACTTTTGAAAGTTTATTCAGTTTCCACCGGAATTAATTATTGGATCATATAAAAAAAATACGCTGGATTGTCCAGAAAGCAGCAATAAGCGCAATAGACACAGATAAAGGAATAACAATTCTTCGACGATAGTAGTCCTTTTGAGAAAACCATTTAGCGAGAAAAAGCCATGCAACTAAAATTATAATGAGCTGGCCTATCTCTACGCCAACATTAAACATGATCAGCGAAGTGAGGTAAGCGTTTTTGGGAAGGCCCATCTCCGATAAAGCCCCGGCAAATCCTAACCCATGTATCAGCCCGAAAAGAAATACTATGCCGATTCTCGAGGGCTTTAAACGCGGTGACATGATATTTTCAACGGCCACATAAAGTATGGACAAAGCAATCAAAGGCTCAACAATCTGCGTGGGCGGTATGATCTTGTTGTAAGCAGCCACTATTAGCGTAACCGAGTGTGCAATGGTAAAAGCGGCCGACTGCCAGAGGATGGGTTTCAATTTTGGGCTTAATAAGAACAGGCTAAGTACAAAAAGAATGTGATCAAACCCCAGGGGA
>JAYTOS010000525.1:0-14923 GCA_043747705.1 Bacteroidota bacterium | reverse complement strand
CTTCGTGTGGGTGTAAAAGGCGGCGGTTGCAGCGGCATGACGTATGTACTGGGTTTTGACAAGCCGGAACCGGAAGATGAAAGATTTGAGATAGAAGGGATACCCTGTGTGATGAATAAAAGCCACCAGTTGTATTTATTTGGTATGGAGGTAGACTGGCAGGGCGGATTGAATAGCCGTGGGTTTACGTTCAGCAACCCAAATGCAAGTAAGACTTGCGGATGCGGGACTTCGTTTGCTGTATAAACACAAACCAAAGGATGCGTTAAGATAATAAGCCGTATTTTTTTGCGGCTTTTTTGTGCAGGTTAATGTATACTCAGAATGTTGCATGCAAACGAAGTGCTACAATATGAACCGGGCCGCGGTCTTTGTTGTATGCAGGGTTCGTTACAAATTGATAATCGGGGCTGAGAAATATATTCTTATGAATATGCAGGGAATAATACGCTTCCAATATCTGCTCATTACCGTAGTTTAATTTTCCATCGCCGATTAAGAAACCGTAACCACCTTTGGCGAGATAGGTACGGTGATCTGTAGAAATTGCATTACTGACTAAAGCAATCGCGAAGCGGTCATTTTTTCTTTTCCATAGTTCCCCATCCAATTGAAGACCCGTGGTAAAACTCCTGTCAATTTCAGTGAAGGCCCAGGTTTCATTTTTCCCATCGTTCCAACTGGTTTTTATAAAATGGTGCAGTTTATCGAAATGATTATCCATACTTATATAATAGCCCCATTTATCCCTTCCATATAACCTGCTGTCAGTTACATCCGGTGCAAACCCGCCTGAATTCTGAATGGCTTGCTGATAATTCCCCATTTTAGCCTTATTCCAAAAAATACCTGCATGAACCGAACTGAACCGGGTGGCATCTTTTTGAAAGAGATGCGATTTTTCTACCTCCCAAACCAATCCCATGGCTTTACCGAATTTGAATTGTAATTCTGGACCGTTTGCTTCAATAGGTACTGTAGTGATGGCTGTTCTAAAAGCCCAATCCTTATACACAGCCTGTATTACCGCACCTATTGTATAACCGCGGGTATTGGCAGGGTAGTCCCAGGCACCATTCCCCATCAGGCTCCAGTTCATGAATTGACTTCTGGGATCATGACTGATCTGCGAATCATCGAAGAAATCAGTTAATGAAAACTTACCTATTATCACCGATACATACTCTGTGTTTGTTGTTTCAGCAATTTGATTCAGGTCATCTTCAACATATTCCTTTCGGTTGCTTAATGGAAAACGTTGTTCTACATATAACCTGGCGATGAATGGTTTTGGTTTAGGATCGCCTACACGGTATACTTCACCGTTCGGGAAACCGGCAATACCTAATGTTTGACTCAATCCCTTGCCACCCGCAGCCTCGGGATTGAAAACGATATACGTATTTGCAAAAGGTTTGTAATTGAGAAAAGCTGTGCCGGAAAAAGAGGTGCGGACAGGTTCGGTTGGCTGCAGGCTGTTATCGCCACTATACGGTGCGGCAAAATTAAAATGGTACTGTGAAATGATAGTGGTTTGAAAATGTAATGAATAGCGTTTGTCTTCTTTTTTTACCATCCCGGTATCCTGCTGTGCATTGGCTGTGATTACGCATAACAACAATAAAAAAAAAGAATACTGTTTCATTAGTTTATATTTCATTTTCGGGCACAAAAATAGGCGTAACCCTTTTCAGGAACGCCTATTATTTTCACATCATTGTTTCAAAAATTTATACGGCTCCCATTCTTTTCAATAGTTTCATGTTTTCGCGTTTGTGTAAAAATTGGTGTGTCATACTGTACAGGATAGGCAATATCAACAAGGTTAGAATAGTAGAAGTTACCAATCCACCTATCACCACAATAGCTAATGGTTTTTGTGTCTCACTCCCAATTCCTGTGCTGATGGCGGCTGGCAATAAACCAATGGCTGCCATTAAAGCTGTCATCACTACCGGGCGTACACGCGACATTACGCCATTCTTGATGGCCTGATGCAATGTCATTTTTTGTTCTAAATTTTTCCTGAATACGCTGATCAAAATAACCCCGTTTTGTATACATACCCCGAACAGGGCAATGAAACCAATTCCTGCACTGATACTGAAGTTGATGCCGGTGAGATGCAAGGCAAGTATACCGCCGATTAGTGCGAAAGGCACATTTAATATGGTAAGTATGGCATCTTTTACATTACCAAACGTAATGAATAAAATAAGGAATATGGCTAACAGACATAACGGTACCACATTAGCAAGTGTTTTGGTAGCACGCTGCTGGTTTTCGAACTCGCCGTTCCAGCTTAATTTATAACCTTGTGGCAATTTTACAGCGTCATTTACTTTAGCCTGTGCTTCCTTGATAGTGCTTCCAAGGTCACGTCCCCGAACGGAGAATTTGACAGGGATATAACGGCTGTTATTATCCCTATATACAAAGGCCGGGCCTGTTAATGTACGTATATTTGATATTTCCTTGATAGGGATACGTGTGCCATCCTGTGTAGGTACCATTAGCTGTTCTATTTTTTCACGCGTATCCCGGAACTCTTTCTGGTATCGGACACGGATATCAAATTTTCTTTCGCCTTCATATAATTGTGTAGCTGCCTTACCCCCGATAGCCATTTCAATTACACTTTGTACATCGGCTGTATTTACGCCATAAAGGGCCATTCTTTGCTGGTCTAATTCAATTCTGAATTCAGGCTGGCCGAGGTTGCGCAGTATTCCAAGATCTTCTATCCCCTGTATCTTGCCCAGTGTGGCTTGTACTTTATCGGCTAATGAATCCAATACATTGAAATCTTTTCCGAATATTTTTACGGCCAGCGATGCGGGAACTCCCGCAACAGCTTCTTCTACATTATCGCGGATTGGTTGCGAATAATTAAGTAATAATCCTGGTATTTTTGTTAGTTGCTGGTTAAGGCTGTCTACTAAAATATCTGTTGTAACCCCTTTGCGCCAATCATCTTTTTTATATAGATCTACTGCAATTTCTACATTAAAAAAACCTTTTGGATCAGTGCCGTCATTGGTTCTTCCGATTTGCGATAAGGTATGTTTTACTTCCGGAAATTTCCGGATGATACTTGACATCTTATCTGAAATTTCCTTGGATTGTGACAGGGATGCACTCATGGGTAATTGTGCTTTTACCCATAATGCGCCTTCATCTAATTCCGGCAAAAACTCGCTTCCCAGAAATTTAGCAGAAAAGAAAGTTAATACCATGAATATTACGGCTACCAGTACACTTAACCTGGGTACCCTGTACGTTCGTTCAAATACATATCGGATACTTTTCTCAAAGAAAATCACGATTGGATTATGCCTTTCACGAACATTTTTACGTAATAAAATACTTGACAAAGCTGGTACTAATGTTAAGGTATACAGTAATGCACCCAGCAGGGCAAAACCCAATGTATAAGCGAGAGGAGAGAACATTTTTCCTTCCACTTTCTGGAATGCAAAAATCGGTATCAGGCAGGTAAGAATAATGATCTTGGAAAAGAAGATAGCTTTGCCCATTTCTGTACCTACCTGTTTAAACAAGCCCAGCTTAGCCAGCTTATTAAACTTTTCCATCCCAACTTCCTTGGCCTTATGGTCGAGTGCCACAAATAAACCTTCTACCATTACAACAGCACCATCTATGATAATACCAAAGTCAACGGCACCCATTGATAAAAGGTTAGCTGTCATTCCTTTTAAACGCATGCACATAAAGGCAAACAGTAATGACAGGGGAATGATAATACTTACGGTTACCGTTGTTCGCCAATCTGCCATGAACAGCATTACAATACACGTTACTAAAATAATACCCTCGATCAGGTTATGGATTACTGTATGGGTAGCAAAGTCCATTAAAACTGTTCTGTCGTAAAAAGGTTCCAGCCTAACATCTTTCGGCAAAATAGATTCATTGATCTCTTTAACTTTTTCATGTAAACGGTCCAATACCTCGGTTGGGTTCTCGCCTTTACGCATAACAACAATACCTTCCAATACATCGCCCATGGTATCTTTTGATACCTGTCCCAAGCGGGGTTTACCGGCTTCTTTTACTTCTGCCAGATTTTTAACTAAGATGGGAACCCCATTCATTTTTGTAACAATAATGTTTTCGATTTCCCCCACATCATTTAAAAGACCGATACCACGAACAATATATGCCTGTCCGTTTCGCTCAATTATATCCCCTCCAACATTCACATTACTTTTACCTACCGCATTAAATACATCCAGTGAGGTTAACCCATATTTAGTAAGATAATTGGGGTTAACACTGATCTCAAAACTTTTTTCTTCTCCGCCAAAACTGTTCACATCTGCCACGCCCGGTACACGTTTGAATTCTTTATCAAGTACCCAGTCTTGTATCGTGTACAATTCACGGATGCTGCGTGTATTACTTTTTAATGTGTACCTGAAAATTTCACCGGTGGGGCCATAAGGTGGTTCCACTTCGGGCTTGATCCCTTCGGGCAGATCAACATTACCTAACCTGCTTAATACCTGCTGGCGGCCAAAAGCATCATCTACATCATCATCAAAAATAATGCGTATATAAGATAATCCAAAAGCAGATGTTGTTCGCAGATTTGATTTCTTCTGAACAGAAGTAAGTGCTGTTTCCAATGGAACGGTTACAAATTTTTCTACTTCTTCTGCGCTTCGGCCCGGCCATTGTGTAATGATGATAACCTGGGTATTGGTTACATCCGGAAATGTTTCAATAGGCGTATTCCGGTAACTGATAAAACCGATCACCGCTAGTACTGCCGTAAGAAAGAAAACAAAATACCGGTGCCGGAGTGAAAAATGTATAATACTTTTTATAATCTTAACCATAATTCTAAACGATTAAAAGGTGATACCATAGTTTGCCAGACCCTGTTTCATATCTCTTATTGATCTAATAATTGCTGAAATACCAACAATTGGTTTCTAGTGATTATTTTCTGACCTAATATAACCCCGGAACTCGTATAGGTTTTTTCACCGGCAGATTTCAGTATACTGATTTCTGCAATTTTCATATCACTGTTACTGTTAAATATTACAACATAAGTTTTCCCATTCAGCGAGATAAGTGATTTCGTTGGAATGCAGATAGCCTTTTTATTTTCACGGTTAGATACAATGACTTTGGCAAACATTTGCGGACGCAATAACCGTTCAGAATTATCCAGGCGTATCCTCACTTTCAGTGTTTTGCTGGTGGGGTCAAGTACTTCACTTATTTTTTCAATCTTGCCGTTGAATACTTTTTCAGGATAAGCCAGCGTACTAACCTGTACAGCATATCCTTCTTTAACCTTACTGATATCTGCTTCAAATACGTTGGCATTTACCCAAACATTTTTCAGGTCGGAAACAGTGAAAAGGTAATCGCCCATATCACCCCGAATAAAATTGCCGGCATTCACTTTTTTCTCAACGATATAACCGTCTATTGGGGCCGTAAGCACATAAGTACCACCGGCATTGCTGTTATTACCACCATTGATTGTTATAACAGACTGTATCTTATTCTTTACAGCCAATGCCTTTCCATAATTCTGTTTGGCCTCTGTGTATTCTTTTTCACTGGCAATACCGTTTTTGTATAAACTCTCGGTATTGTCCATTTGTCTTTTAGTGATATTTATATCTGCATTGGCACTGCTAAGGTCGGCATAGTTTCCTGCTACATCAGCGCTGCGCAATACCGCTAATACCTGGCCCGCATGCACTTTGTCACCTAAAGTAACCTTGGATTCCACCACCTGTCCACTACTGCGTGGGTATACTTTATTTACATTATTTTCATTGAAATTTATTTCTCCGCTCAGGTTGAGTTCATCATCAATATAACAACTGCTAACCGTATCAATGGATATCATCTTTGCCATTGTATCGCTGAGGGAGAATTTCTTTACTTCCTCTTTTACTTCCTTTTTTTCTTTACAGGAAACTGCATAGAAAGTGGTTGATAAAAGAATGATTGATAAAAATTTATTCATAATAAGTTATATAGTGTAAAAAGAGTTGAGATTATTTTATTTGATGATATCTGTTCCAGCATGAAAATTAAGCTCCTCTTTGGCCAGCTGCAGGTTCAGTTGCTGCTGCAACAATCGTTGTTGTGAAGTTGTATATTCATTAAAAAAATCCAGGAATTCCAGCAGGCTTATCTGTTTTTGTTGGTAACTCTGTACAATGTTCTGGAACATGACAGCATATTTCCTGTAGAACTCTTTTTGGGTTGCATTATTCTGTTTGAGTGTTAGGAGGAATTTGCTGTATGCATTTATGATATTATTCCTCAGTTCAGTTTCAGCATTTAGTGTAATGCTCTGTTGCTGTTTTACCGTATATTCTGCAGATTTTATATTGCCCTGGTTTTTATTGAGTACCGGCAATGGCAATGAAATTCCCAGACCAACATAATTGGGCGTAAAATTTGAATTGCGGTCGAAATTGGGTCCTAAAGTCAGGTCAGGTGTACGCAGGGATTTTTGGTATATAAGATTCTGCTGCTGGAAAACAGTTTGTGTTTGCTGAAGCCGGTAGGAGGGGTTATTCTGTTTAGCACTTTCTGTCAATACGTCAACCGTGGTAGCAAACTGGATATCCGTATTGATGCTGTCTGAAGGATTAATAAAAATTTCATTTTTTATCTGTAATAAAGTTTTCAGTTCCGATTGGTTGTCGGCAATGGCTTTATTCAGATCGCTCATATCCTGTTGTAGCGCTATAACCAGTCCTTGTACCCTTAAATAATCTTTTTGTGCAATGTTGCCTGCATCCAATTGTGCCTGCATGCCGTATAACAGCTTATTCAGTTGCTGTAATTGACTTTCATATATGGTTTTGGTACCTAACTGCTGTATGACGTTATAATAATCAGTACGTAACTGGTAACGCAGGTTACGCAATACATCTTGTAATTGCAGTTCACTCAGCCTGGCATTTGTTGTGGCAAGATTTATCAGCTTATTTCGTTTACCTGCTGTTTTAATCAGTTGTTGTAACTGAATAAAATATTGCCCGCTGTAAGAGCCATCCGGGTTTTTGCCATATGGGAAAAATTTACCACCTGCTGCAATTACCTGGTCTGTATTAAGTATTGGGTTGTCCCAGAGTTTTGCCTGTTGTATCAAGGCTTTTTGCGCATCTACATTAAAGTTTGATGCGAGTAATTGGAGGTTGCTGTCTAAAAAAAGCTTTTCTGCCTGTTGAAGGGTTAGAGATAAAGTATCTGCGTTCATTTTTTGCGCCTGCGTCGAAGAGCAGAGGCATGAAAATGAAAGTACTATAAATAGCTTCCGTAATGAAAGCATATTAAAAAATATGATCATGTATTAATAATTATTAGAAATATTCGTAAATCAAGCCGCTATAACAAAGATACCCTCATGTTTTGGCGGCGGGGGGTTAATTTCTCTGAAAAATAAGTACTTGTATTTTTCATTTACTGGAAATTCGAAAGAGGATATCTCAACAGATTGGGTTTCTGTTATATAGCAGGAAAATGCATTATATAATTTAATATCAGTATGCTTTTGCAATTGAACCTGTTTTTGCTCCTTTTGCGAAGCTTCCGGAAAACTGTTGGTATGACCTAATATAATTTCATCAACATATTCCGTAATTGAGTTAAGGTCATTAAATTCCGAGAAATTAGCTGACCCGATAGGTTGGAAATCAATTGAATTAATACTCAGGTTTAGAGTCTGCAAAGCTATTACCAACAGAAATAAACGACCGATAATATGTAAAATTCTTTGTCTCAATTGATTGATTGCTTTGCAAATTACCGTGATATATTTCTTAATTGATTGTTAATGCGCAATAATCAGGAAGTTTTAATATTAATGCCTGCAGAATTTTCTGCAGGCATTATATCAAATAGAGATACAGTTATTTTTTCTTGTCTTCCGATTTACCCAATGCCCTGCTCTTTGCAAAATCCACCAGTATGGGTGCCGCTACAAAAATAGAAGAGTAGGTACCGGTGATTACACCGATCAACATGGCAAAAGCAAACCCCCTGGTTACCTCACCACCGAAGATGAAGAGAATAAGGATAGTTAAGAACACCGTTAATGAAGTCATTACCGTACGGCTCAGGGTTTCGTTAATGGCCCGGTTAATTACTGTTCCGTTATCTGAGCCTTTCATCAAACGGCTGTCTTCACGGATACGGTCATAAACGATCACCGTATCATTCATCGAGAAACCGATCACCGTCAATATCGCAGCGATAAAATGCTGGTCAATCTCAAGCGGGAACGGAACAATCTTACGGCAATAACTGAATACGATAAGGGTTACCAATACATCGTGTAACAAGGATACAATCGTACCCAAAGAATACCTCCAGTCGCGGAAACGGATAAAGATGTATAAACAGATAATGATAATTCCAAAAATAACCGCTTTCTGTGCACCTGTTTTAAGGTCATCAGAAATCGTTGGCAATACAGTTTGTGAACTCTGTTTATAATTCTTTTCAAAATCAATGAAACTGGTATTCGGTGGCAGGTGGTTTTTCAAACCGGTAAACAGTTTCTGCTCAACCAAGGAATCGATATTGGTGCCCGTTTCTTTTATCTTATAAGAAGTGGTGATATTTACCTGGTTCTTTGTATCAACCGTTTTAATGATCACAGCTTCGCCAAATTCTTTTTTTAGCTCATCCCTTATCTCATCCGGACTTACAGCTTTTTCAAATTTCACGGTATAACTACGACCACCCGAGAATTCAACCCCCTCATCAAATCCGTTAAAATAGGTTCCGATTCCGGCGATTAATATGAAAGCAGACAATACATACGCATATTTTCTGTATTCAATAAATTTGAAAGAAGCATGCTTGAATATCCTTTTAGAAATACCTGTGAAATATTCGAAGTGGCGGTTCTTATTCATGTACCAGTCTGTGATCAGCCTGGATACCAGGATACCGCAGAACAATGATAAAAGGATACCGATGATCTGCGTGGTAGCAAAACCCAATACAGGTCCCAGTCCGAAATAAGCAAGGATGATAGCGGTTAACAGGGTAGTAACGTGTGCATCCAATACAGGTGACAGGGAACGTTTATATCCATCATTAACAGCATTCTGGTAACTTTTTCCTTTGGTTAATTCTTCTTTGATACGTTCGAAGATGATTACGTTCGTATCTACAGCCAAACCAATCGTTAATACCAGACCCGCGATACCCGGAGCAGTCAGTGTAAAGCCAAGCGCACTTAAGATACCGATAGTAAATAACAGGTTAAGGATAAGGGCAATGTTGGCCACCCATCCACCTGTGTTAAAGTATAACAGCATCAAAGCAAAGATCACAATGAAGGCGATCAGGAATGATAAGGCACCGCCTTTTACTGATTCTTTACCAAGGGTAGGCCCAACCTGTTGTTCCTGCACAATTTTAGCAGGGGCAGGAAGTTTACCGCTTTCCAATATTTCAGAAAGATCCTGGGCTTCTTTTACTGTATAGCTGCCGGCAATCTGTGAGTTACCGGTAGTAATCGCTTCATTTACGTTAGGAGCAGAGTACACAAAATTATCCAATACAACAGCAACAGGCTTTCCTACATTCCTTGCCGTCATTTTGGCCCAGATGGCAGTACCTGTTTTATCCATGTTCATTTTAATGGCAATACGCCCACGCTCATCGTAATCCTGTGAGGCACTAATGCCTTCTCCACCTAATTCGGCCTGGCCATTATCCAGCGTCTTGATGGCATATAAGGAAAGGATATTTTTTAATTTAGGATCATTCAGTTCAGCCTTGCCATACATAAATACAAGGTTGGACGGGAACTTGTTTTTAACGATATCCGTTCTCAGGTAATCATTAAGGGTTCCTGTGTCCTTTGAAGCGATATAACCGATCGTTGCCGGATATACTGCTTTGCCATCAGTACCTGCATAAGGCTGTGTGAACTGGATAAGGCTAAGTGGTGATTTTGTTTTTCCTTTCGCTGTATCTGCTTTGCCTGTAGCTGTTTTAGCTCCCGCAATAGCCGAAATAGTTGTGGTTTTTCCGGTATCCGCTTTGGCTGTAACGGCTTTTTTAGCTGTATCAGCGGTGACTTTTGCAGCAGTATCAGCAGGCTTATTGGTACCATTAATTTCTTCTGCCGCTTTATCAGCAGCCGTAATTCCATTTACCAGTTCCTTGCTTTCAAAAGTATATACTTCAAAAAACTGGAGATTTGCAGTTGACTGGAGATAGGCACGTACCCTTTCTTTATCAGTAACACCTGCCAGTTCGATATTGATGATTCCTTTGGCAGGATCCGGGTTGATATTGGGAGAGGCCACACCAAAGCGGTCTATCCTGGTACGTAAAATGCGGTAAGTGGTATTGAAAGCGATATTCGCCTGGTCTTTCAGGTAATTGGCTACTGCATCATCACTCGCATCAAACTTTATTTTGTTATTGCTGCGAAGGGCAAAAAACGGTGCCAGTTTACCCGATGGGTTTACCGTTTTATATTCATCACGAAACAGGCTGATCAGATCGGCACTCGTATTCGCTTTTTTAGCTACGGCTTGCGTAAGGGCTTTATTAAACAAAGGGTCTTTCGTATAATTCGCCAGCGACTTGATCAACCCGTCAAGACCAACTTCCATGGTTACACTCATACCACCCTGCAGGTCAAGACCAAGCATTAATTCCTTTTCTTTAGCACTGCTGTAAGTAACCAGGCCAAAGGCCAACTTGGTTTCTTTGGTACTATCTAATAAACGCTTAAGCCTGTCTTTCTTCAGGTCGGCCAGGCTATCGGCATATGCAGCCTGCAGTTCCTTGTTGCCGGGGTATTTCACATCAGGAGATGGGAATCTTTTTAACCATGTGTCGGCTTTTTTTTCCATTTCACCTTCATGGCTTTTTACAAACCAGGTAAATGACAATTGATAAACACAGATGAGTATCAAAGCAATCGCAAAAAATCGCACTAAACCTTTCAGTTGCATATTAGTAACGGTTTATAATTTTTTTTAGAGCGGCAAAGATAGGGGAATGGGAATGAAATAAGCTAACTGCCTGTGAGTTTGGTGGTTTGGTAGTACCCATACCCGCAGGAAGCTTCCGGAACGGTGTTTTAAACCTGAACGAATCTATGCCGGTACGCTTCCATAAATGAGGCAAGCAGCATATAATTGCACAAAAAAGGATGCCGGAAAATAGGTCTCCGGCATCTTATAATAAAAATAAAATATATTTATTTCACATCGGTGAGCGTAACATCAAAAAACAAGGGTGTATTTGGCGGAATACTGGCACCGGCACCGGTGCAACTATAGGCAAGGGCAGAAGGGATAACCAATTTAATGCGCCCACCCTTTTTAATGAAAGGTATACCAATCTTCCAACCATCAATTACCCCGGATAAAGGGAGTGAAATGGGGTTGGCTGTTGCATCGAAAGTAGTGCCATTAAAAAGTTTACCGGTATACACAACAGAGATGGTTGAAGTAACAACAGGTGCTGGTCCCGCTCCCGGGGTAATGATCTCATATAATAAACCACTAACATCTTCCGTATAATTAATACTATTAGCCGAGCAATACGCAACCATTTGTGCTTTTTCAGATGCGACAGTAGCCGGTTGGCAACCGCTGGTATCACTTTTACTACAGGAATTCACTAAAACAGAAACCATCAACAGTAACCCAAGTGTTTTTTTCATGAACAGTTTTTTATATAGACGTATATTTTGGTATTAAGGCTGCATACTGCTCTTATTTTCAGTTTTATTTTTTCGTGCCAACAGTTCCAGATATCGCTGTTCCTGCATTTCCCACCTGAATTTCCGGTAAATAAAAGCCATAAAAAAAGAAACTCCCATGATGGCCGCCAGAAAAACAAGTGAACTCATCCTGGAATTAGCCTCCATATTAGCCCTTTCGTACCAGCCGGTATAAAGCGACAGAATCAGGCAAACACCCAGTGCAAACCCGGCAGAAAGTCCCACCAGAAAAGGCCTGATACTGGTTCGCTGCTCCTCACGGTTTTTTGCCCAGTACAACAAAAATACTTCCTCACCGCTGTTTAACATAACGCAAAAGTAATTCATACAAAATAATGTCAGCAGTATTTACACCAATAAAAAGGCATACTGTTCTTTTAAACCGTTAAAGTTGTTATTTTAGTATGTCCCGGTTAGCTTCATTTATAAAGATGCTTTTATGGATTTTATCAAAAAAAATGGGATACCTGTTTTTTGCGTCATCCTGCTGTTACATTGTGTATTCATCTACTTGGGAATAGATGAATGGCGGTTTATAACAAAGCTTTTGCTGCTGCCTGTTCTTGCTGTTTACTTGTGGGCTTCTGTTAAAGGCGAGAGTAGCTTCGTAAGCAGCCTGGTATATTTCGGGCTTTTGTTTTCTTTTCTGGGCGATTTGATTCTTACCCAACCGGGGGAAACTTTTTTCTTATCCGGCATGCTGGCTTTTATTGGCACCCATACCTGCAACAGTATTAATTTTTATAAAATGCAGCGGGTTACGATGAAAGGAGGGACGGCTGTTTTACCCGTTGCAGTCATCCTGTTGCTGGTAACCATCGGTGTATTTATTGTATTGAATCCATACCTTGGCCAATTTCAATTACCCATACTGGTATATATGATTATTATCAGCAGTATGGCTATACTGGCCACCAACACGGCGAACGCTCCTTTATTAAAAAAGGTTGCGCTGCAATGCTTCATACCCGGTGCCGCTCTTTTTGTATTTTCCGATGGGATACTGGCCATGAATAAATTCCTGTATCACCAACCGGTGCTTGATATAGCTGTAATGCTTACCTATGGTGCCGCACAATACTTTTTGATAATTGGGTTTATACGAGCAGCGGCCCTGAAGCAGAAGGAATAAATATAATAGGCAGATAGATACTGAAAACAGTTTATTTTCACAGGTAACCATTATCAAACTGCTTTCCAGGTTATGGAAGAATTCATTAATAAAAGAGCCATGACGGTCTACTGGATCGTATTATTGGCTCATTGCATTTTTCAATATTACGAGTTGCCATACAGGGCAATTACCAAACCTATGCTGGTACCGGTATTGCTGTTGTATTTATTGCTGACTGATAAAAATATAGGGAAACCTGCCGGCAAACTCCTTTTTTATATAGGCCTCTTCTTTGCTTTTTTTGGGGATGTATTCCTCATTATCATTAACGACACTTTTTTTTTAACGGGCATGATCGCATTCATGCTGATGAATATATTTTATAGCATTTCATTTCTGCAAATGAACAAATTCCGTATTGGCAAAAGTTGGCCTGTAATCATCATCACCGCAATGCTGCTGATTACAGGATATGATCTTTTTCGCTTTTTACAGGATGATATGGGCGATTATAAAATACCTGTTATGATATACATGTTTACTGTTTCTGTAATGATTATAGCGGCAGTGAATATTGCGGGCAATAATCAATACAGGAAAGTAGCCATTAACTACTTCATTCCCGGCGCATTCGTATTCTTAATTGAAAATGTACTTCTATCCCTAAATAAATTTCATTTTGAGGGAAATAAAGATATTTACCTCGCCGTGATGGTTACCTACGGGGTAGCCCAATATCTTTTGGTGAAAGGGGTTTCGAAAGCGTATGCATAATGCTTTTGGGAGAGTAAACCCATCTATTGAATACCTAATCCTATATTGAATATCGAGTAAGGAATTTCGAATGTTGAAATGTGAGGATTTTAAAAAAAATCACTTCAACATTCGAAATTTCTTGTTCAATATTTCTCTCATATACTTACAAAAAATCCCTGCTTTTTGCAAAGCAGGGATTTGTATAAAATATTCACCGGAAATGAAACTGTTGCGTTTGTTTGGATTAGTATCCGCCCATTCCGCCCATATCAGGTGCACCATGTCCGCCATGAGCAGATTCAGCCTTTGGCTTATCAGCTATCACACACTCTGTTGTTAACAACATAGCGGCAATAGAAGCAGCATTTTCAAGGGCTACACGGGTAACTTTGGTTGGGTCAATTACACCTGCTTTAAACAGGTTCTCATACACTTCTGTACGGGCATTGAAACCAAAATCGGCCTTACCTTCTTTCACTTTCTGAACTACGATAGAACCTTCAATACCACTGTTGATAACAATCTGGCGCAATGGCTCTTCAATGGCTCTTTTCACGATCTGGATACCGGTTGTTTCATCTTCATTGGCACCTTTCAGTTTTTCCAGGCTTTCAACGGCGCGTATATACGCTACGCCACCACCCGGTACAATACCTTCTTCTACAGCAGCCCTTGTTGCGTGCAGTGCATCGTCAACACGGTCTTTCTTCTCTTTCATTTCAACCTCAGTTGCCGCACCTACGTAAAGAACTGCAACACCGCCGCTTAATTTAGCTAAGCGCTCCTGTAATTTTTCACGGTCGTAATCAGAAGTTGTATTCTCAACCTGTGCTTTGATCTGGTTTACACGTGCAACGATATCAGCTTTTTTGCCCTTACCGCCAACTACAATTGTGTTGTCTTTATCAATAGTTACAGATGCAGCCTGTCCTAAATAAGTAAGGTCGGCATTCTCTAATTTGAAACCCTGTTCTTCACTAACCACGATACCGGCAGTGAGGATCGCGATATCTGTCAGCATTTCTTTTCTGCGGTCGCCAAATCCAGGAGCTTTTACAGCAGCCACTTTCAGCGTACCACGTAATTTATTTACTACCAGTGTAGCCAGTGCTTCACCTTCCAGATCTTCAGCAATGATTAATAAGGGGCGGCCGCTTTGAGCAACTTTTTCGAGGATAGCGAGGATATCTTTCATAGCGCCGATCTTCTTATCATAGATAAGGATATACGGGTTCTGAAGTTCTACTTCCATCTTCTCACTGTTGGTAACAAAGTAAGGAGAGATA
>JAYTOS010000524.1:0-2298 GCA_043747705.1 Bacteroidota bacterium | reverse complement strand
ACGCATCTATCGAAGTTATCGGGTCGTATTCGGTCAACGTAATCGCTTTTCAGTTTCGACAGCTCTTGTATAACCTGATAAGTAACGCACTCAAATTTTCACGTACTGATGTGCCATCACATATAATTATACAAACCAGTATAGTAAAGGGCAATGAACTGAAGATAGAAAGGCTGTCGCCAGGGAAAACTTATTGCCATATCCGCATCAAAGACAACGGTATTGGTTTCGAACCCTATTTCAGCGAACGCATATTTGAAGTGTTTCAAAAACTCCATGGTAAAGAAATATATGCCGGAACAGGTATCGGCCTTGCCATTGTTAAAAAAATAGTTGAGAATCACAACGGTATTATCATCGCCACAGGTGAATTGAATAAGGGAGCTACATTTGATATTTATTTCCCGAGTACGTAAAATCCAGTGTAGATGCAATTCAGCAGTCACTGTTGGTAGCCACCTTTTTTTTGCCGATAGGAATAGGCAGCTTGCATAAATACCGTTGCTTTCATTTTTACGCGGTACGGATAGCATTTTTTCTTTTAGTACATTTGAATCATGTATAATTTACCGTACTATAAAGAAAAGGACGGCGACAAAGTGCTCGCTTTTATAAAAGAGCACCCTTTCGCCATGCTTATAGGTGTGGATGCAGAACAGAAACCCGTTGCTACACAGATTCCTTTTTTATTTGTTGAGAAAGAAGGTCATTTTTACCTGCGCGGACATATTATGAAGGGTAATGACCACCACAAAGCTTTTATGGATAACTCGCAGGTACTGGCCGTGTTTACAGGGCCGCATACCTATGTAAGTGCCAGCTGGTATGCAAACAAACAACAGGCTTCTACCTGGAACTATATGGCTGTTCATGCCAAAGGCGAACTTTCTTTTCTGGAGGATAATGAATTGCTGAAAATGCTGGACGAGCTGACAAGTTTCTATGAAAACGATCCATCTTCGCCATCCCTGTACAAAGAATTACCGGAAGAATATGTGATGCGCCTGACAAAAGCGATTGTGGCTTTCGAAATAAAAGTTACCGCAATAGACCATGTTTTCAAACTGAGTCAGAACAGGGATAAAAAAAGCTTTGAAAATATACTCGATAAACTGGAAGCCGGTGATTATGAATCGAAAGCAGTGGCTGGGGAAATGCGTAAGAGAAAAAACCAATTTTTCCCGGTATGAAAAAAATAAATATTTTTTTTTGTTGTATCACTATTATGGGCTGTTTCAGTACCAGACAAAATAATACATTGGAAGTAAAGAATTTTGATAAACAGGGCCACCGCGGTTGCCGTGGGTTGATGCCCGAGAACACCATCCCGGCTATGTTAAAGGCTATTGAGCTGGGGGTAACCACGTTGGAAACAGATGCCATCATAACCAAAGACAGAAAAGTAATTCTTAGCCACGAACCTTTCTTCAATCATGAGATTACTACCAGGGCCGATGGTTCGGCGGTTGTTGAAACAGAAGAGAAAAGCCTGAATATTTATCAGATGGATTATGCCGAAGTAAAGAAATTCGATGTGGGGCTTCGGCCACACCCGCGTTTTCCCAGGCAACAAAAATTAGCAGTTGTTAAACCTTTACTATCAGATATGATAGATTCGGTAGAACAATACTGTAATAACCATCACAAAAAACTGCCTTTTTACAATATCGAAACCAAGAGTCAGCCAGCCACAGATGATCTTTACCATCCCAAACCTGCAGAATTTGTAGAATTACTTGTAGCAGTGATCAAAGAGAAGAAAATAGAAGAGAGGGCCATTATCCAGTCGTTCGACCCCCGCACGTTGCAGTACCTGCACGTACATTACCCCCAACTGAAAACTGCGCTGCTTATTGAAGATTTCGATAAAAAAGCATTTGCCCTTCAATTAAGGGACCTGGGTTTTATCCCTTCTATTTACAGTCCGGCTTTTTCATTGGTTACCCCATTACTGGTTAAGCAGTGTAAAGATGCCGGAATCAGCCTCATTCCATGGACAGTGAATGATATTGAGAAAATAAAAGAGTTGAAGAAAATGGGTGTTAATGGCGTGATTTCTGATTTCCCCGATCTTTTTGCCAAATTATAAACCTTTTAGAATATTCAATATAGGATTAGGTATAATAAGCGCAAAGGCCTTTTGCTATTGGTTTTGAAAATGGCCTCTGAAAAAAAGGCGTCAAGAAATTTACGGAATGTAGCGTTAAGAAATGAACGATGCCTGGCTTTGCTGTATTGTTGAAGTACAAATTTGCTCAATTATTGATAAAAGGCTTGGCTTTAGACTTCGTTCATTTT
>JAYTOS010000523.1:0-1291 GCA_043747705.1 Bacteroidota bacterium | reverse complement strand
ACTGTACTTTTTCGAGCAAACCCAACAGTTCCTGTTTTGAATGCTGCACATCGGGTACATTGCAACCATTGCTTGCCATATTCATTTGAGATGGCGTTGCAGCACCTTTGGGCCAGGGAATGACATACAACAATAACCAGCGCATGAAACCAGTTCTATACATAATCGGCCCTTCATAGGCTGATTCAGGTATAATGCCCAACCCTTTCTTAAGTTGAATGCTGCAATGCTCCAGCATTTCGGGCAACCACATTTGGCCCCACTGACGCTCACTTGCGGCATTGAGTTGATTGATGCGTTTTTTAATCTCGACATAATCTGTTTCAATAAAAATATTCGCTGCCATGTTGGTTAGTTGGTTAGATTAAAAAGCGCTACCTTATAATTTGCCGGTTAAAATCGATGGTTGAAGTTATGAACTATATTGAACATTGAAAGCCGATTCTCAGCCCTAATTTATCCTACGAAATTCAACTGAATTATTTTCTGTATTTTTCATTAAGTAATGCCTTTAAGGCAACAACATTAAAACCCGTTTCAGTAACGTTACAAAAAACACTTAAAGTATGAAAGCATTTTTAGGGATGGGACTATTGGGTTCCAATTTCGTTAAGGCAATGTTGCAGAAAGGTGATACCGTAAGGGTTTGGAACCGCACCGCAGCTAAAGCAAAAGTATTGGAACAATTTGGCGAAAAGCCTTCGACAATAGTTATACAGCGGTGCAAGGTGCAGATGTTATACATGTTACGCTTAAAGATGATGCAACAGTGGATGAGGTGTTGGCTGCTGCCAGTAAAGGATTTCAGCCTGGAGTTATCATTTTAGACCATACCAGCACTTCTGTAAATGGAGCTACACAAAGAACGGGTTTTTGGAAAAACAAAGGTTTTACTTATTTGCATGCACCTGTTTTTATGGGGCCGCAAAATGCGTTGGAAAGTACTGGTTTTATGCTTGTGTCAGGCGATCAATCCGTAATTGAAAAATGTACGCCGGCATTGTCTGTCTTGACTGGCAAGCTGCTGAATTTTGGTGCGGAAGAAGGTAAAGCTGCAGGGCTAAAACTCTCCGGAAATCTTTTCTTATTAAGTCTAACTGCCGGACTTGCTGATGCGCTGGCACTGGCCAAGGTGAACGGCATAGCCCCATCTGAACTTCTTACGCTGTTCAATAACTGGAACCCGGGCGCTGGTGTTCCTGCACGTTTAAAGAAGATCACCGAGGCGAAGTTTAATGAACCTTCCTGGGAATTGAATATGGCACGAAAAGATGCAGGACTAATGTTAAGT
>JAYTOS010000522.1:0-1384 GCA_043747705.1 Bacteroidota bacterium | reverse complement strand
TACACGCAATAGGAAAGAAGATTTTGAAAAAATCTTTTCTTAATAAATCGGATTCTCAATAAATTAATGAATATTGGATGTTATTGCAATAATATCTGTGTAAGCGTCCCCTTTTTTCGGTCAATTCAAAATTAGAATTTTCTGGTATCATCAGTTGTTTTTTAAATACTTTATCCACTAAACGGCTCCCTTCAATTTTTAAAGGATTTCCGGTCGCCGTTTGTGGATAAAGCTTCCGTTTTGTTTTTCATCATTTGTTCTTTGCTCTGCATATTTTGTTGGTGACATATACCCCAGGGATTTATGAGGGCGCTCGTGGTTGTAATCATACCTCCATTCCTCTGTCATTATTCTAACTTCAGCCAGGCTATAAAATAAATAGGCATTCAGCAGTTCTCTTCTTATGCTTCCATTCTTTCTTTCAATATAAGCGTTTTGCATTGGCTTACCCGGTTGTATAAACTGCAGGGTGATGTTGTTTTCACTGGACCATTGCTTTAAGGTATTACTGATAAATTCAGGACCATTATCTACACGTATTATTGAGGGCTTATTGCGCTCACTGATTAGTTTGCTTAAAACTCTTTGTACCCGCAGGGAAGGCAGTGATGTATCTACTTCAATGGCGAGTGATTCCCTGTTATAATCATCGAGTACATTGAAGAGCCTGAACTTTCTGCCATCCACCAGGGCATCACTCATGAAGTCAATACTCCATGTTTGATTTTGTGCTGTGGGTATTACAAGTGGTTGCTTAACTCTGTCAGGCAAGCGTCTCTTTGCCTTGCGACGTACATTGAGTTTCATCTCCCGGTAAATACGTCGTACCCGTTTATGGTTCCACTTCTCTCCGCGGTTACGAAACCGGTGAAAGCTTTGCCAAAACCCAATGGCAGGGCGTCTATCCACCATATGAGTTAAAGCTTCCTGGATGATGCTGTCATCTTTGGGCTTCTTTTTATATTGATAACTACTACGTGGCAGTTGCACTATTTTGCAAGCCTTGCTGGTACTGCACTGTTGTTCCTGTATCAGTGAATCAACAGCTTCTCTTTTATCAGCAGGCTTTACCACTTTTTTTCAAGCAAAGATTTAATGCAATGGTTTTCGTAAGTAAGCTCTGCAACAATCTTCTTGTATTGGCTTAGCTCAGATTCCATCTCCTTCATCTTTTTTACATCGGTAACTTCCATGCCTCCGTACTTTGCTTTCCAGTTATAAAAGGTTGCCTTATGGATACCTAATTCCCGGCATATTTCTGTAACAGGTATACCGCTTTCCTGTTTCTTGATCGAGGACACAATCTGTGTCTCAGTAAATTTTGTTTTTTGCATAATTGACAGTTTTAAAATTAAAGATTAATCTCTAATTTGATACTGCCGAA
>JAYTOS010000521.1:0-2729 GCA_043747705.1 Bacteroidota bacterium | reverse complement strand
CGGTATGAAATATAAGAGAACAGGGAAAAATGAAATAGTCTGTAAAATTCACCTGCTTTATCAGGGGCACTGCTTAACATTTTAATCCGCTGTTTCAGATCTTCAACGGGTTTAGCTGCTTCGAGGCTTGCAAATTTTGGTTTAACCCGGGCGCCATATTCCATGGTTTGCAGGTTAAGTGTGAGTATCTCTTTTCCTTCCGCTGATTTTATTTTTTTAAAAAACCCCTGTCCGGTTTTATCTCCCAGCCAATTATTGGTAACCACCGTTTCTAACCAGGAAGGAATGGTAAAAATTTCTTTTGCTTCATCTGCCGGGCAATTATCAGCAACCCCTTTCGCTACTTTTACCAGTGTATCAATGCCTACTACATCGGCTGTTCGGAAGGTAGCCGATTTTGGGCGGCCGATAATCGGACCGGTCAATGCATCCACTTCATCAATGCTCAAACCCAGTTTGTTCATGATATGAAAAATACTCATGATGCTGAACACACCAATACGGTTGGCAATGAAGGCCGGTGTGTCTTTACATAAAACGGTTGTTTTGCCAAGGTAAAGGTCTCCATAGTGCAATAAGAAATCAACCACTTCAGGATCGGTAAACGGTGTTGGAATAATTTCAAGCAAACGGAGGTATCGTGGCGGATTGAAAAAATGTGAACCGCAGAAATGTTTCTTAAAATCATCACTCCTTCCTTCGGCCATCAGGTGAATGGGGATGCCGGATGTATTGGAAGTGATCAATGTTCCCGGCTTGCGGAATTTTTCTACTTTCTCGTAAATGATTTGTTTTATGTCTAATCTTTCCACCACTACTTCAATAATCCAGTCGCAGTTAGCAATATCCTTAAAGTTATCATCAAAATTACCGGTAGTGATGCGTTTCACCGCATCCTTGGTAAAAACAGGAGATGGGTTGCTTTTAATGGCAGCCTGAAGGGCATCATTCACCAGTTTGTTACGTTCTGCAGGTTTGGTACTTTCTTCAGAACCTTTGGGAACCATGTCTAACAATAAAACCTGTACGCCAATGCCCGCAAAATGACAGGCAATCCTGGAACCCATTACGCCACTACCTAAAACCGCAACTTTTTTAATGGAACGTTTCATATAATCAAGCTTTTCGTAAAATTAGTTAGTTATGCAACTAATTGTATCGAAGGTAAGAAAAATATTATTTTTTATCCTGATAGGTGTAAAATGCCGGCCGGTCACTTTTTCTGAAAATAGGGTGGAAAATGCTTTAAAACTGAGTAAATATTACCGTTGTTTCGGCCTATTCACCTTTTAAAAATTTACAGGTAGTTATTGCCAAGCTTTCATTTATTTTTGTTAGATATGGAAATTGACGCTAAAATGGTAGATAACCTCGCGCATCTGGCAAGGCTGCGTTTTGATGATTCTGAAAAAGAATCCATCAGGGCAGATCTGCAGAAAATGGTGGCTTTTGTGGAAAAACTGGAAAAAGTGGATACCACCGGCGTGGAGCCTTTGCTTTTTATAAGTGATGCGGCAAATGTATTACGGGAAGATATCGTGCAGGGTTCTGTTTCCCGCGAAGAGGCTTTGTTGAACTCGCCTGTAAAAGATGCAGCGTTTTTTAAAGTGCCTACAGTAATAAAGAAGTAATTTCAGTAAGATAGATGTAACCGAAACCGCCTGTTATGAATGATACAATCATTATTTTAGAAAATATTCAGAAAAGTTATTTCATGGGTAACCAGGCCATACCTGTTCTGAAAGGGATTACCCTCGATATTTTCAAAAATGAATATGTAGCCTTAATGGGACCATCGGGTAGCGGTAAAAGTACCCTGATGAATATTTTAGGCTGTCTCGATTCACCCACTGGTGGTAAATACATCCTCAACAGCAAAGACGTAAGTAAAATGCCCGATGATGATCTTGCGGAAGTAAGGAATACGGAGATCGGTTTTGTGTTCCAGCAGTTTAACCTGCTGCCACGTTTATCGGCTGCTGAAAATGTGGCATTACCACTGATTTACGCGGGTGTAAATAAAAAGGAAAGGATAGAAAGGGCTATGGAAGCTTTAAAAAAAGTAGGCCTGGAAGACAGAAGCCATCATAAATCCAATGAGTTAAGTGGTGGACAGATTCAAAGGGTGGCTATTGCACGTGCATTGGTTAATAACCCTTCCTTATTACTGGCCGATGAGCCCACAGGTAACCTCGATTCAAAAACCTCCGTTGAGGTAATGGAGATCTTTGGAAAAATAAGGGATGCTGGCAATACCGTTGTATTGGTAACCCACGAAGAAGATATTGCCCGGTATGCCCACAGGGTGGTTCGCTTGCGCGATGGTTTGGTAGAAAGTGATAAAGTGAAAGAACTTTCCATGATCAGTCATTAGGCGATCGCCCATCTACCATGGTCCATGCACAACCGTTGGAGCCACCAAAGCTCTTTTATTGAACCTTTGCATATTACTTTTGTTCCATATTACAAGTGAATCTGCTGCGAAAGGCGATCACTAATT
Source organism: Bacteroidota bacterium (assembly GCA_043747705.1). Taxonomy (GTDB): domain Bacteria; phylum Bacteroidota; class Bacteroidia; order Chitinophagales; family Chitinophagaceae; genus Sediminibacterium. Next base: position 229 of record JAYTOS010000521.1, on the reverse strand, counting down.
ACGTATCAAATTAATCCCGACCAATGGCACTAAAAATATATACCAAAACAGGCGACCTTGGCAAAACCTCTTTAATTGGTGGAACCAAAGTGCCCAAGAGCCATATACGGATAGATACGTATGGTACGGTTGATGAGCTTAACTCATATATTGGATTGGTAAGTGATCATATGACTGATGATCATTCCAAAAACATGCTGAAAGAAATACAGGACCGCTTATTTACCAT
>JAYTOS010000520.1:0-1150 GCA_043747705.1 Bacteroidota bacterium | reverse complement strand
TATGTAATTTTGTAAACCGCTTAACCCTGCACTATTTTAAACAGGATAGCATTGAATATGTAACAGGCCAATGGTATTCAGAAAGCAGCGATGGGCCGTTGGCGGGTGGAGCCGGGGGTTTATTGGTAGCCCAGTACATCACCAGTGAGACAATGAGAAATGTAGATCAGTATTTTCCAAAAATCAATAAGATGATTGAAAAAGGGATATCCGAAGAACAAACAGTTATCATTAAAAGCGACGATGTATCAGTAGCTACTCCCGCTGAAAAAAAACTACTCGATGCAATTAAAACAATTATTGGGAAGAAGTAGATCTTACTACTTTCTTGCAGGAGTTTAGAATGCCTTGCGTTTTAATATATTCATTCCAAATTCAAGGCTTAGGCATATTATCCTTCCACTTCCACAAATGCAAACAGGCATAGGTTCTATATGGACTCCATTTAGCAGACAGCTTCAACATTTTCTCCTTCATTCCTTTTTTATCAGCCGCATCTAATTTATAAAGCCTGGTCATCGCCTGCTGAATACCCAGGTCATCCACGGCAAATACATCTTCCCTTCCAAGGGTAAACATCAATAACATTTCAACCGACCATTTTCCTACCCCCTTAATTTGCACCAGCAGATCAATGATCTCTTCATTATGCATCGCCAGTAATTTTTTATCCGTGATTTTGTGTTCAATGCAGAAGCTGGCCACGTTTTGCACATAGCTAACTTTTGCATTGCTTAACCCAATGCCGCGTAAAGCGTTAAACGGGGTATCCAATACCTGCTGCGGTTTGGGTTCTTTGCCTTTGTATAATTCTAAAAATCGTTTAAATATCACTTTCGCCACTTTGGTACTCAATTGCTGACTGATAATACTCGCCATTATCCGAACAGGAATATTTGGGTGCAGTTTTAACTCATGCACTTCTTCCCCAATGGTTTTGGCTAATTTTTTATCTTTCTGCAAATGAGCAATGTATTCCATGCGGTTAAGTTAATTAATTTGCATACTGATGCAAAGAGAAATTCAAGTAACGGCCGACGGTTCACACACCATTGCCATACCGGAGATGAAGGTCACTTATCATAGTCACCACGGTGCCATAGAAGAAAGTATGCATGTATATATCAAAGCGGGCCTCCATGCCATCCTA
>JAYTOS010000519.1:0-1131 GCA_043747705.1 Bacteroidota bacterium | reverse complement strand
GGTGATCCATTACATTATGTCCCAATTCGCCACTGCTGCTACCCAATCCATCCGGCCATATATCGGTAGCCGAGTTCATTAATACCCATGTTGAATTTAATGTGGAAGCATTTAAAAATATTATTTTAGCAAAGTAATCATATGTTTGGTTTGTTTGTGCATCAAGCACCCTTACTCCTTTAGCTTTTTTGGTGTCTTTATCGTAGATCAATTTTGTAACGATGGAGAATGGCCTTACCGTTAGGTTACCGGTTTTCATCGCCGCAGGTAAAGTAGAAGACTGTGTGCTGAAATAGCCGCCAAACGGGCAACCTTCCCAACACCGGTTCCTGAACTGGCAATTGGTTCTTCCTTCAATCGCAGCTGTTAAATTGGCCACGCGGCCAATAAATAAATGGCGTTCTCCTTTGTATTGTGCTTTTATCCTTGCTGCCACATCTTTTTCTACACAATTCAAATCCATCGGTGGCAGGAATTGGCCATCGGGCAAATGCGCCAGCCCTTCCTTTGAACCACTGATCCCGGCAAATTTTTCTACATGGCCATACCATGATGCAAGGTCCTGGTAGCGGATAGGCCAGTCAACACCTACACCTTCTTTTCCATTTGCTTCAAAATCCAGATCACTCCAGCGATAACTTTGCCTGCCCCATAAAATAGACCTGCCACCCAGCTGGTAACTGCGCCACCAGGTAAAAGGTTTTACTTCTGTATAAGGCGCATCTTTTTCATTCACCCATGAATCCATTACAGGTTCACTGGCCGCCCAGCCACGGTGTATTACGGGATAATCTTCTTTTTGTTTGGCAGTTGTTTTTCCGCGGTGTTCAAATTCCCAGGGATTTTTAGCGGCTGTTTTATAATCTTTCAAATGTTCAAAATTCCGGCCCCGTTCAAGCATTAATACTTTCAATCCTTTTTCGGTAAGCTCTTTTGCAGCCCAGCCGCCACTGATACCGGATCCTATTACAATGGCATCAAATGTATTTTGTGCTTTCGCTTTGTTATTAAGGTTGGTAGAATCGGAAGGCATAGGGTTATTTTAATATCATGGGTGATGAATGATGGTTCAGTAATTGTTGGATAAATTACATTTTTGAAGTTATTTAATTTTACATGCACGTTTCACAC
>JAYTOS010000518.1:0-1690 GCA_043747705.1 Bacteroidota bacterium | reverse complement strand
AAAGAATTCAATGCCTTTAGCGATAAAATAAGAAACGACCTGCAGAATAATAAACTGGCCCTTTTACCGGGCTTAGGCCGGATTACAAAAGGTACAGATGACGCTTGCTTTTTTACTGCAGAAACCAACCTGCTTGCTATATTACCCCCGATTGAACCCGGTATTAATATCCGCGTAACTCAAAAATTAACCACCAATCAGCCGTTGAAAGCTGGGGAAACCAGCGCAATAAAAGAAATCTTGGTGGAGGAAGTTGTTGAAACCCGCAGCAAAGATAATTGGTGGATATATGCGATTATATTAGTAGCTATCGGCACGGTTGCTTTATTATTTTATTATCAATAAACCAGGGTACAGGCATTTTAATTTCCAGTTTGACACCATTGACAGATATGCCAGAAACGATTACTTACAGCCATTGTCCTTCCTGCGGATCTGCTTCTATCTTTCCCGCCATCTCAGCCAAAGATTATACAGTAACCCATGAAATGTTTGAGATATGGCATTGCGATGATTGCAGCTTGCGGTTTACACAACATGTTCCCGGTGCAACAGCGATAGGCAGGTATTACCAATCGGCTAATTATGTTTCTCATTCCGACATTGAGAAGGGATTGATCAATCGCTTATACCATCTTGTGCGTAATTATACCTTAACAGGCAAAAGGAAACTATTGCAAAAAGTAACCGGCAAAGAAACAGGCTCTTTATTAGATGTGGGTGCGGGTACCGGTGCTTTTGCCAATACCATGAAACTTGCCGGATGGAATGTGACGGGCCTGGAGCCGGACGAAACTGCCCGCCAAAATGCAAATACCAAATACGGCTTAACCCTGCAACCGCCTGATAATTTATTTACGCTGGAAGTTGCAAAGTTTGATGCCATTACCATGTGGCATGTATTGGAGCATGTGCATGACCTGCATGCATACCTGGAACAATTTCATCAAATACTGAAGCCAGGCGGAAGACTGGTTATTGCGGTGCCCAATTACACCAGTTACGATGCCAAAGTGTACAAGGAATATTGGGCTGCATATGATGTGCCCCGCCATCTCTATCATTTCTCCCCAAAAAGTATGGAGCAATTGGGTAACCGGAAAGGATTTGTATTAGCAGATGCCAAACCCATGTGGTTCGACAGTTTTTATGTTGCCATGCTAAGTGAACAATACCGTAACGAAAGTGGTAATTTAATCGGAGCTGTCTGGAACGGGTTACTCTCTAACCTGAAAGCACTGCGAAATAAGAAAAAGTGCAGTTCAGTAATTTACATCTTTAGCAAGAAATAATTGCTGATACTTTCTTCCCCGTGTTACTAATTAAATTTTACTTCAAACATTTTTGGCCAGTTTTTGCCGGTGATAAAAAAACGTTTACCAACACTATCATAAGCAATTCCGTTTAATACAGAATTACTATTCTGCTCCTCATCAGTTAGGGCGCCTGGCGCGTATTTATTCAATACATAAGAAAAATCAGCCTTAGCCACAACCTTTCCGGTAGAAGGATCTATTTTTATAATATAGTTGGTGAGCCATTTATTCGCATAAATAAAACCATCAACATATTCTAGTTCATTGATACTGTCTACAGGACCATTATTGTCAAAAACGCTCACACTCTTTACTACCTGGAAAGTAACAGGGTCCCTGTAATATAAATTATTTGAACCCTCATCCATGATGAG
>JAYTOS010000517.1:0-1317 GCA_043747705.1 Bacteroidota bacterium | reverse complement strand
TGGAAAAGCATGTGTTGACGAAATGGCAATTAGGCTGGAAAGACCAATTGGCGCAATTCTATGGCAACTGGTTGCATGAAGGACAGATAATGGATCCGGTGATGCGGGATATTGAAGCATACCTCGAAAATTCGCAGGCGAATGTTACCGGTGATGTATTTGTACAATTATTACCGTATCGCTTCCAGGTAATCGGTATTGAATCTAAGTTTGACCTGATGAGCAGCAAGTTTGGAAAATATGGTGAAATGAATACAGGTTGGACAGGTGATGATGTGAGAGGGTTCTCTAAAATATTCGGTAACCAGACAGCCATTTATCATAACATCAAAGAATCTAACAAATGACAAAGGTTTCCATACATGAACCCTTAAAACAGTATCAATGGGGTGAGGGTTGCGATGGATGGAATTTTGTAGATGAAACTTCATTGTCGGTAAAGCAGGAAAGAATGCCTGCGGGTACTGCAGAAGCCTTGCATTATCACGAGCATGCACAACAGTTCTTTTTTATGCTCAAAGGATCTGCCACATTCGAAATAGATACCGAAACGGTTATAGTAAACGAACGGGAAGGTATACAAATAAGTGCCGGGCAAAAACATCGTATCATCAATCATACCGGCTCTGAAATAGAATTTATTCTTTCATCACAACCATCAACAGTAAATGATAGAGTCAATATATAAATTATGACACAAATCAAAGCAGGCATAATAGGTGGAGCCGGTTATACGGGCGGCGAGATGATCCGATTATTGATCAACCACCCAGCTGTGAACCTTTCTTTTATTCATAGTACAAGTAATGCGGGTAACGATGTAAGTAAAATACATACTGATCTTATTGGTGAAACAGACCTAATTTTTACCGATACTTTACAGGATGATATTGATGTATTGTTTTTATGCTTGGGACATGGCGATGCCAATAAATTTTTATCGAATAATTCGGTTAAGGATATTGTTAAGGTTATTGATTTGTCGCAGGATTTCCGGCTTGGTCCAACATCCCAATTCGCAAACCGGAAATTCGTTTATGGCTTACCGGAATTAAATAAAACGCAAATTAAATCGTCGCAAAATATTGCCAACCCGGGTTGTTTCGCAACCGCTATTCAATTGGGGTTGTTACCATTGGCAAAAGCCGGCGTGCTGGGGGATGTGTATACAACAGGTATTACCGGTTCAACAGGTGCGGGCCAGGGATTAAATAACACCTCGCATTTTAGCTGGCGCGCCAATAACATACAGGCATATAAAACATTGCAGCACCAGCATATTCATGAAATACACCAGAGCCTTCAGCAATTGCAGGG
>JAYTOS010000516.1:0-3794 GCA_043747705.1 Bacteroidota bacterium | reverse complement strand
TCATAATTTTTGTTTTTGAGGCCCAGGGTTTAGGTGCCCACCATTGGTCAAGAATTTCTTGTTTGGTAAAAGCATTCCATACCATCGAAAGGCCTGCATCGAATTCCCTGTTTACGAATACCGTTTTTTTTGTTTTGTCAACGGTAAAATCAAATAGCAAATTGGTTTTCATTTTTTCCTTTTTTTAATTGTTAATAATAAATTGTCAAGTTGGTTGAAACGGGTTTCCCAAATTTTACGGAACTGCTCAATCCATTTGTCAACCTCTTTCATTTTTTCAATTTCAAGTGAGTAGTAAATTTCCCTGCCTTGTTGTTCCTGTTTTACCAGTTCGCATTCAGTGAGTATGCGAAGGTGTTTAGAAACAGACTGTCGGGTTGTGTTGAAGTTCTCAGCAATAGCATTCGGTGTCATAGCCTGCAATGCAATTAAGGTAATAATTGCCCGCCTTGTGGGGTCAGCTATTGCCTGAAAAATATCTCGTCTCATATTGTTCAAATTTTTGTTTGCGAAACTAATCGGTTGCAAATATATGTGCAGCCATTCGGTTTCTCAAATTTTATTTCAGATTGAAAGAATGTCAGCGGGAATTGTCGACGGGGAGGGTCCTCATTAAAATGGCTGCTAAGGGGAACGGCTTAAGCAGTTTAGGACTATACATAAAATTCGAAACCTATCGGGTTCTAAATTCCATGTGAGGATTGTTAAATAGGATCATGAAAAACTAGTGTTTGCTTACTTAATATGTGAAGCACCGTCAGGTTTGGCAAGTCTTTTACACTAAATAGACAAAAAAATAGACCTCGAACATCAAAATATATTGATTATCAAGGTCTTAATTTTTAAAGTGAACCGGATTGGATTCGAACCAATGACCCCAAGCTTAGAAGGTTTGTGCTCTATCCAGCTGAGCTACCGGTCCTCGAAATGAGCCGCAAAATAACGGAAAAAATATTTGCCAAACAAGCCTGATTTATAAGCACTGCGAGGTAAGTCGTGAGAAGTAAGGACTTTCATCCCCTCACAACTCACTAATCCAGTCAAACTACTGCTAAATCTCTTTACTTTGCGGCAAAGGATTGCCTGTATGAGTTATAACTATCTTCCGCTTGATCGTAAATGGCTTCATTTTGACCAGGTTAAAAACCTGTTGGATTATGATCAGCTTGTCTCTATCACATTCGATGCCCATGAACGGATATTGGCCTGCAGGGCTTATTTAGATACTAAAATGGAGGATAAAGAAAAGCTGTATTATGGAATCAATACCGGTTTCGGTTTTTTGCAAAATGTAAAGATTGATGCCAGCCAGATTGAACAGCTGCAATACAATTTACTTGTCTCCCATGCCTGTGGTTTAGGAGAAGAAGTACCAAAAGATATTGTAAAACTGATGTTGATGTTGAAAATAAAATCACTCAGTTATGGAAATAGCGGGGTGCAGATAGATACAGTTATCAGGCTGATGCACATGTATAACCATGCCGTATTACCGGTTATCTATACACAAGGCTCCCTGGGCGCATCGGGCGACCTTGCGCCGCTAAGCCACCTTAGCCTGCCTTTAATCGGCCTGGGAGAAGTCTATTATCAGGGAATGAAAATGAATGCATCAGACGCCATGCAAACACTTGGATGGGAGCCTGTTCATTTACAAAGCAAAGAAGGGCTGGCACTGATTAACGGAACCCAGTTTATGAGTGCCTATGGTTTGTATTGCCTTAAAAAGGCAGAACACCTGTTACAAATGGCTGATCTGATCAGTGCCTTATCTTTTGATGCTTTTGATTGTGTGTCTGAGCCGTTGGATCCGCATATACATGCCGTCAGGGCACATAAAGGGCAGGTAGATACGGCTGCTGTTCTGCGCGGGCATTTACAAGGCAGTGCCATTGCCCAACAGGAAAAACAGGCGGTGCAGGATCCATATTCTTTCCGTTGTATCCCGCAGGTGCATGGGGCGAGTAAAGACGCATTTGACCATATTTTAAGTGTTTTCATCCGGGAGATCAATTCTGTAACAGATAATCCGAATATTTTTCCTGAAGATGACCTCATCGTGGGTGGTGGTAATTTTCATGGCCAGCCCCTTGCCTTAGTGTTGGATTATTTTGCTATTGCGATGAGCGAATTGGCGAATATTTCAGAAAGAAGAACCTACCAGCTGATCAGTGGCCAACGCGGCCTGCCTTTATTCCTCGTAAAAGATCCCGGTTTAAATTCCGGGTTTATGATACCGCAATACACGGCAGCCGGGATTGTGAGTGAGAACAAACAATTATGTACCCCCGCATCGGTTGACAGTATTTCTTCCTCCAATAACCAGGAAGACCATGTAAGTATGGGGGCCAACGCCGCCACCAAATGCCTGCGTGTAATTAATAATGTAGAAAAAGTGCTGGCAATAGAGCTGCTGAGCGCCGCCCAGGCACTGGAGTTCAGGCGACCAATGAAAAGTTCGCCTGTATTGGAAAAATTGATGACTGCTTTCCGGCAAAAAATCAGTTTTAATGAAGTGGATAGGCTCCTGCACACGGATATGATTAATGCGATTGATTTCCTTGCCAACTACCGGCTAAATGATTAGAAAATTCGACTGTTACAATAAATCAATCCATTACCTGTACACATCAACATTCAAAATTCTTTAATCGATATTCATTATTCCCTAACTCTCTATTCCTTACCTTTACCCACTTAGAAAAGCAATTGAAATGAGCGAAGAAAAGAGCCTGAATTTTATTGAAGAGATTGTTGAAGAGGATCTGAAGAGTGGGAAATATCCATCCATTACAACGCGTTTCCCGCCCGAGCCGAATGGCTACCTGCATATCGGCCATGCCAAAAGCATTTGCCTGAATTTTGGTCTGGCTAAGAAATATGGCGGAAAAACCAATTTACGGTTTGATGATACAAATCCAAGTACAGAAGAAACGGAATATGTAGAAAGCATTAAAGCGGATGTATGTTGGTTAGGGTTTGAATGGGCAAATGAGTTATATGCATCGAATTATTTTGAACAGTTATATGGATTTGCGGTTGTACTGATTAAAAAAGGATTGGCCTATGTTGACGACAGTACCAGCGAAGAAATTGCCGTGCAAAAAGGTACGCCTACCTCACCTGGAAAAAGGAATTCCTTTGCCGACAGGAGTGTTGAGGAAAACCTTTCCCTGCTTACCGATATGCGCGCCGGTAAATATGCAGATGGTACCAAAGTAGTCCGTGCCAAAATTGATATGTTATCGCCCAATATGTTGCTGCGCGACCCGATCATTTACCGTATCAAACACGCGCACCACCACCGAACGGGTAATGCCTGGTGTATTTACCCCATGTATGATTTTGCACATGGACAAAGCGATGCAATAGAGAATATCACCCATTCAATCTGTACACTGGAATTTGTTCCCCACCGTGACCTGTATGACTGGTGTATTGAAAACTTAGGCATATTCCCTTCCCGTCAATACGAGTTTGCGCGTTTAAACATGACTTATACCGTAATGAGTAAACGAAAACTCTTGCAGTTGGTGAATGAGAAAATGGTAAATAGTTGGGATGACCCTCGCATGAGTACCATTAGTGGTATGCGTAGGAGAGGCTACCCTGCAGCAGCTATTAGAGCGTTTTGCGAAAAAATAGGCGTAGCAAAAAGAGAAAATTTAATAGATGTAGGCCTGCTCGAATTTTGTGTGCGCGAAGAACTCAATAAAACTGCTTATAGAAGAATGGTAGTATTTGATCCTTTGAAAGTAGTAATTACTAATTACGATAAGGGTGTAGAAATGTTG
>JAYTOS010000515.1:0-1194 GCA_043747705.1 Bacteroidota bacterium | reverse complement strand
ACCGTGTACGCCCAAAAGGTGCGGTACCAGGGTGGTAACACTTTAAAGGTGTAAACTATTGGCTCTGACCAAACCCCATTTCCACCCTGTGCTTTGAGTTTAAAGGTATAAGACCCTTCGATGATGTTACCAAAGTTTGCATTGCCCTTGTTGGTAACCGGACTCCATTCTTTGTCGTAACCCGCCAACATATATTGATATTTAACCAAAAATGGTCTGGATGTCTCAATGGCTGCAAACTCGAACGCTATTTTGTTATGCTCATAGGGCAGAACCAAATTTTCAGGCAGAGGATAAAATTTGGTGATGCCATCACATTGAATACTTCCAAACCGCTTTAGCATTGATTCGTTTTCAGGTGCTGAAAGGGTTTTTCCATAAGCTAAAAATTCCTGCAATAAGGCTATTGTGCTGTCCTGAATGTTTTTCCTTATACCCTTGGTTTGCAAATTATACCAGCAAATATTTTCATCCTTCACCTTTATTGATTGTATAACCACAGTCGGTAGTTCAGTATTCTTTTTCAATGCGGCATAATCAAACTGCACCAAAGCGGTTTTTTCGGAGCCTGTAGCTGCCCAAATAATCCCTTTGCTATCTAAATACATACTATTTTGCCCCACATTCACATCCTTAACGGGGAAGCCGGTATTGGAGTTGAATATCTCGATATCGGTCAATTTTGAATAGTCTGCTAAAACGTTAAACAGGGTGATGCCTAAATTAGTCCCTACAGCAATTTTACCGTTGGGCATTTGCATCACTTGCGTAACAAAATTATCAGGCAATCCGTCTCCGATTTTGTAACTCTTAAATAATTTATCTGAATTGCTAACTTTGCCCTTGTACCCATAGCTATCGGGATTGTCTTTATTTTCGGATAACTTCTTCTTTATCTTCTCTGCATTTAAAATGCTTAAGCCCTCATGAGTGCCGAACCAAAGGTTTCCGGATTTATCTTCGGAGATGCTCCAAACAGTATTATTTGCCAGCCCCTGAGCGGTGGTAAAATTGGTAAAAGATTTTCCGTCATATTGGCTCACACCACCACCATCAGTGCCGAACCAAAGGTTTCCGGATTTATCTTCGGTTATGCTCCAAACAGTATTATTTGCCAATCCTTGAGCAGTGGTAAAATTGGTAAAGGATTTCCCGTCATATTTACTCACACCCCCACCATCAGTGCCAAACCAA
>JAYTOS010000514.1:0-1975 GCA_043747705.1 Bacteroidota bacterium | reverse complement strand
CTGATCTTGCCTATGCCGAACCCTTGTATGTTAAAGAATTCTTTAACACTTCAAGCGAGAAAAACAAAGGATAGGTAACAATTAGCAAGGACTACTGGCAGGCGTATAAAAGCCGGATAACGAGTGAGGCTAAAAATATTCACAAAATTTATACTATGAAAACAGAAACATTTTGTATAACTTTATATGTACGATTTTAGTTTTTTAACCCCCCAATTATAACTTTTATTGTCATGAGCCAATCACTTCAAGCCGTTGTCTTACTTAATGGCAAAACCCAGATAAAGGTGGATTTTTTGCACACAAAAAAAGCTTCTCTTATTCTTAGGTCCATTAATCATAAGCTGCGCCAACAGATTATTAAATTATTAGATGAACATCAAAAAATGACTGTTACTGAGATTTATGTAAAACTCAGGTTAGAACAGTCAGTCGCCTCTCAACACCTTGCCATTTTGCGCCGGGCAGGCATTGTAAGTACCTCACGTGATGGTAAATTCATTTTTTACTCAGTCAATTATAACCGACTTGCAGAAGTGGTACAATTTGTGGAAACACTGGTAGGTTGACAGATTTTGTGACAATTCTGACTGTTTTATGCTTTTGTTTGCCGTTTGGCCTGAAGCTTGACATTACCTTTGCCTAAACCGGAAGATATGTTCATAGAGCAATTATATACAGGCTGTATCAGTGAGGCTGCTTATTATATTGAGAGCGATGGAATAGCCGCTGTTATTGATCCATTGCGTGATATTGAAGAGTACCTGCAATTGGCCGTGCAGAGAAAAGCGAAGATCAAATACATTTTCGAAACCCATTTTCATGCAGATTTTGTAAGCGGTCATTTAGACCTTGCCGCCGCTACCGGAGCCACTATTGTGTATGGACCTGATACTGTAACGAAATTTCCTGTACATGTTGCCAAAGACGGGGAAGTGTTTGAAATTGGTAAACTAAAAATAAAAGTTTTACATACCCCTGGCCATACGCTGGAAAGCAGTTGCTATCTGTTACAGGATGAGACCGGAAAAGACCATGCTGTTTTTACCGGTGATACTTTATTTGTAGGTGATGTTGGCCGTCCTGATCTTGCCCAAAAGGGAAACGAAATAACCATGGAAGACCTTGCGGGAATGTTGTATGTAAGCCTGCAAAATAAAATACTTCCGTTAGCCGATGAGGTGATTGTTTATCCCGCACATGGTGCCGGCAGCAGTTGCGGTAAAAGTCTTGGGCCAGAAACTTTCAGCACTATTGGCGAACAAAAGAAAACCAATTATGCATTGCAGCCGCAGACCAGGGAAGAATTTATAAAAGCTGTTACAGAAGGATTGGCCGCGCCTCCACAATATTTTCCTATTAATGCCAAGATTAATAAAGAAGGATATGAAAGTTTAGATACCGTGATAGAAAAAGGGTTGAAACCATTAAGCATTAAGGCTTTTAAAGAAAGGGCAAATGAAGATGCTGTGATCATACTCGACACCCGGATCTCCGATACGTTTACACAAGGTTTTGTACCCGGCTCAATCAGTATTGGTTTGGATGGGCGTTTTGCAGAATGGGCAGGAAGCATTTTACCCTTCGATAAAATTATCATCCTGGTAACTGAACAGGGAAAAGAAAAAGAAACCATTGTGCGTTTGGCAAGGGTTGGTTTTGATAAGATAGAAGGTTATTTAAAAGGTGGATTTGAAGCATGGCTGGCGGCCGGGGAAAAGATTGATATGATTATTGATGTTGAGGCCGATGAACTGGCCATGGACATACCATTCGACCCCAATATTGTTATTGTAGATGTAAGAAAAGAGCCAGAGTTTGTGGATGGCCATATTAAAGAAGCAGTGAATATTCCTTTATCCGATTTAGCAGATCCGGGAAGCATGGCAAACTTTGATGATAACCATAATATTTATGTGCACTGTGCTGGCGGATACCGGAGTGTAATCGCTTCTTCATTAATCAAACGCCAGGG
>JAYTOS010000513.1:0-10276 GCA_043747705.1 Bacteroidota bacterium | reverse complement strand
AGCGTTAAGAAATGAACGATGCCTGGCTTTGCTGTATTGTTGAAGTACAAATTTGCTCAATTATTGATAAAAGGCTTGGCTTTAGACTTCGTTCATTTTAGTGTAATGGCGTAAATTTTAGTTATTTTGCAGCAGCCTTGATTTTTCTTTTTACTTTTTTGTATCAAGACATAAAAGTAAAAAACGGAAGTGCTATCTGGGATCGGATTCGCGTTTATTATACCTAATTCTACATTCGATATTCATTGTCTGATATTCAGTATTCAACAGCGGTTATTAAAACAACCCAAATAAGGTTCCATCCACCTTACTAATAATATCCCCAAAATGTTCTTCATTTTCGGCAAATTTGTTTTTATCACAATCAATTATCAATAATGGGCCTTCTTTGTAGCTTTCTATCCATTTGTTGTAATGTTCATTCAGGCGTTTCAAATAATCGAGTCGTATATTCTCTTCATATTCTCTTCCGCGCTTCTGTATTTGTGATACCAGGGTGGGCACCGATGCTTTCAGGTAAATGAGCAGGTCGGGTGGCTGCACCATTGTTTTTAATGTCTGAAAGAAAAGGAAGTAATTATCAAAATCACGTTTGCTCATCAATCCCATTTCATGCAGGTTAGGGGCGAAAATATTTGCATCTTCATATATCGTCCTGTCCTGTATAACCGTTTCCGTGCCATGGTGTATATCTAATAACTGGTTCAGGCGGCTGTTCAGGAAATATATCTGCAGGTTAAAACTCCAGCGTGGCATATCCTCGTAAAAATCCATCAGGTAAGGATTACGGTCCACATCTTCAAACTGTGGTATCCATCTATAATGCTTGCTCAGCATTTCTGTCAAAGTAGTCTTCCCGGCCCCGATATTACCGGCTACTGCTACGTGTTTTGGTTTCTTTGCTTTTGCCATAAAAATGAAAGTACGAAATACGAGGTACGAAGTACGAAGAGGGGGTATCTTTTTTTTAGACCATAATCCATCGACCACAGTCAATGGTAGTTTAGTCTGTTTTTTCCATACATTTTAGGCTTATCGTCTTTTGACGATTACATATAATTCATTCCGATAGCCGAACGTACCAGTTTCAACGTTTCTGAGGCACTTGCACGGGCCTTATCTGCACCTTGACGGATAATCTTGCCCAATAAATCCTTATTATTCTGAATATCAGCTGCTTTTTCCCTGATGGGCTGTATAAACAGGGCCATATCTTCTGCCAATTGTTTCTTCATATCGCCATAGCGTATAATGCAATTGCCGGCACTGCTGGCCTTAAAATCTTCTTCGAATTTTTGCAGGGTATCCGTAGAACTTACCAGGCGCATTAAGGTGAATAAGTTTTCTATATAATCCGGTTTTACCGAATCAGGCACTGCAGGCCCAAGGTCTGTCTTGGCTTTCATGATCTTTTTACGGATATTGTCATCTTCATCGGCCAGGTACAAAGTAGCCATCTGGTTTTCGCTTTTGCTCATTTTGCCGATGCCATCCAGGCTCATGATTTTTACCAGTTCACCGCCATAATTAAAAGCATATGGCAGGGGCAGCACTTCGCCGTAGCGGTAATTAAACCGCTCCGCAAAATTCCTGGCCATTTCCAGGTGTTGCTCCTGGTCTTTCCCAACCGGTACTTTTACAGCCCGGTGAATTAAGATATCCGCTGCCTGCAAAACAGGGTACGTTAATAGTCCGGCATTCACATTTCCCGGCCGGAGGCGCACTTTTTCTTTAAAAGTTACCGTCTTTTCCAATTCTCCTTTATAAGCCAGCATATTCAGGTAGAGGTACAATTCTGCAATTTCAGGCACATCGCTTTGTATATAGAGGGCTACTTTATCGGGGTCGAGTCCGCAGGCAATATTCTCTGCCATTACCCGGTGAACGCTGTTCTGTAATTCTTTTGTATCCGGATGGGTGGTGAGGCTATGCCAGTTGGCTACAAAAAAATAGCAGTTAAATGCATCCTGCATGCGCACATAATTACGCATGGCACCAAAATAATTACCCAGGTGAAGGAATCCCGTTGGGCGGATACCACTGAGAACAACCTCTTTTTCCATAAGTGGCGAAGATAATATTAGTCCATGGTCCATAGTCCATAGTCCCTGGCTTTTTTTGTTTCCAGAAACGTATTCCTGCGGAATAATTATCAGGTGTTCGTACGGATTGGTGTGGAATATGCGTTTGTGATGTGATATTTGAGGGTAATTAATTACGAATTACGAATTATGGATTACGGCATTAATAGTAAAACATAATTCGTAATCCGTAATTTCTAATTCGTAATTCCTAACTCAACAATCAAACCTATCATAAACCCATCCACCACCATACTATCCTCCCCAATCGAATACCTCAAAGGCGTGGGGCCATTGCGTGCGGATATGTTGAAGAAAGAGCTGGGTATATTTACTTTTTCAGACCTGCTTGAGCATTATCCTAACAGGCATATTGATAAAACCAAGGTAAACAAGATCAGGGAAATTAATCCGCAAACAGAATACATACAGGTAGCCGGCACGTTATTGCATTATGAAATGGTAGGTGCCGGAAGGGGTAAACGTTTGGTGGCACAATTAAAAGACAGCACGGGCATATTAGAACTGGCCTGGTTCCAGGGCATTAGTTGGGTAGTAAAGAACCTGCATGTGGGAAGCGATTACCTGGTGTTTGGAAAAACAGGGTTCTTTAATAGTAAACCGCAGATCGTTCATCCCGAAATAGAAGTATATGTACCGACAAGGGCGGATGGAAAAGATTTTTTAGAACCTGTGTATCCCACCACCGAAAAACTAAAAGCCCGGGGGTTTAACGGAAGGCAAATAGGAAAACTTACCTACACTTTATTCTCGCAGTTGCAGCCAAAAGATATCATTGAAAACATCCCCCAGGCTATACTTGAACGGTTGCAATTAATGGGACGGTATGAAGCCTATCGCAACATCCATTTCCCCGCATCGCCGGAACTGTATGAGAAAGCCATGCACCGTTTAAAATTTGATGAATTATTTATTGCACAGGTAAGGCTTAACCTGGTTCGTTTGCAGCGGCATAGGGTAAGCAGGGGGGCCGTGTTTGAAAAAGTGGGTGATTACTTTAATACACTGTATTCCAAATATCTCCCGTTTGAGTTAACAGGTGCCCAGAAAAGGGTGCTGAAAGAGATCAGGGCCGATACCGGTCGTGGCCACCAGATGAATCGCTTATTGCAGGGTGATGTAGGCAGCGGCAAAACCATTGTGGCACTACTGAGTATGTTGCTGGCTGCCGATAATGGTTACCAAAGTTGTTTTATGGCACCTACAGAAATATTGGCACAACAACACTTTAACAGCCTGGGCAGGTTGTTGAAAGAAATGCCTGTAGAAATTGCTATACTCACCGGGAGTACCAAAGCAAAAGAGCGCCGGAGGGTTTTGCAGGGGTTGCTGGATGATACCATACATTTTGTTGTGGGTACCCACGCTGTAATAGAAGATGTGGTACAGTTTAAAAATCTTGGTTTGGTTATTGTAGATGAACAACACCGGTTTGGCGTGGCGCAAAGGGCCAAATTATGGGAGAAGGCAACCATACCGCCGCATGTGCTGGTAATGACCGCCACTCCCATACCGAGAACCTTGGCCATGACGGCTTATGGTGACCTTGATTACAGCGTGATGGATGAGCTGCCACCGGGCAGGCAACCCATTACTACCGTTCACCGTTATGAAACGGCAAGGGCCAATGTGATGGATTTTGTAAGAACAGAAATTGATAAGGGCCGGCAGATATATTTTATCTACCCTTTGATTGAAGAAAGTGAAAAAATGAGTTATGAAGACCTGATGCAGGGATATGAGCAGGTAAAAAGTTTTTTTCCCGAGCCAAAATTCCGCATTAGTATGTTGCATGGCAGGCAACCGGGGGAGCAGAAGGAAACCAATATGCAGCGTTTTGTAAGTGGCGATACGCAGATAATGGTAAGTACTACGGTAATTGAAGTAGGGGTTGATGTACCCAATGCCTCAGTAATGGTTATCGAAAGCGCAGAAAAATTCGGCCTTTCCCAGTTACACCAGCTCAGGGGACGGGTAGGTAGAGGCACTGAAAAAAGTTTTTGCATATTATTAACGGGGGCCAAAGCAAGCAAAGAGGCGCGCGAACGTATCAAAGTAATGTGTGCTACCAATGATGGGTTCAGGATTGCAGAAAAAGACCTTGAAATACGTGGTCCGGGCGATATTGAAGGTACCAGGCAAAGCGGGGCAATGAACTTTAAGATTGCCAGTATTGTAAATGACAGGGTATTGTTAGAGTCTGCCAGGGAGGAAGCCGTAAAATTAGTTTCCGAAGATGCAGAACTTTCAATGGCAAAGAATTTACCATTGAAAACATTTTTACAGTCACAGAAAGGTAAAAATGGGTGGAGTAAGATATCGTGAGGGGTGAGTAATGAGTCGTGAATAGTGAGTAAAGTTGAAAATATCATCTTCTTTACTCACTATTCACGACTTACAATTCACGAAAAATAAATAAATCCCATAACAGCGTTTGAACTTTAATAACATATCAGACGTATATAAATCGTAACTTATTAAAAAAATCACTTGGCTGTACTTAAAACGATAGTAAGGGTAATTGTTTTTCTTCTTTTCTGCACAAATGTTATTGCGCAGAGCTATCTCGAATTTATTGAAAATAAAGGGCAGTGGGACCAAAAGATCAAATTCAAAGGCGATTTATCAATAGGGTCATTTGCTTTGCAGGCAACCGGTTACAGGGTTTTACTACATAATAAGGATGATCTTAACCGGATTGGTGAACTGGCACACGGACATACTTTGGCCGGTAACGAACCAAAAATCAATTCAACCAATAAATTAAACAAACTGCATGCTGCAAGTGATGTGTTATCGGATGCAGGTTCATCAAACGCAGGTTCATCATTTACACTTCGTTCTCACGTATATGAAATGCGTTTTCTGAACAGTAATAAAAATCCCTTGATCATCCCCGATAAGGCATTGGATACGCGTACCAATTATTTTATTGGTAATGATTCTTCCAAATGGGCAAGTAATTGCAGGACCTTTTATGGCATTACGTATAAAAATGTGTATCCGGATATTGATGTCCGTTACTATACCGCCAATGGTGTATTAAAATATGATTTCATTATTAACCCCGGTGGCGATGTAAACAATATTGCCATGTATTTTGATGGTGTGGAAAGTTTGAAAGTACGGGAGGGTGCCCTGCATATTAAAACGTCTGTGGATGAGGTAACAGAAATGTCGCCATACACTTATCAGCTCGTTAATAATACCCGGCAGGAAATACCCTGCAGTTTTGATGTGAAAGGAAATATAGTACGCTTTGCATTAACAGGTAATTATTCCAAAACAGCTACGCTGGTGATTGACCCCTCCCTGGTATTCTCAACGTTTACCGGAAGTTCGGCAGATAACTGGGCTTATACGGCAACGTATGATGGCAAAGGAAATTTTTATGGAGGAGGTATCGCATTTGGGAGTGGGGGTAATTTTCCTGTTAGTAATGGTGCTTTTCAACAAACTTTTCAAGGTGGTAATAATGCAACCGGAGAACAGTCCGGGGGATTTGATATGGCGATCATAAAATTTGATCCTACAGGCACCAACAGAATTTATGCAACTTACCTGGGAGGCTCCGGAAATGAGCAGCCACATAGTATGGTAGTTGATGCAGCCGGTAACCTTATTATTGCAGGAAGAACAGCTTCACCTAATTATCCAACAAAAGGGGCATTAAAAACGTATGGGCCATTAGGTGGAATATGGGATATGGTTATTACCAAATTAAATGCCACGGGATCCGCACTCATTGCCTCGGTAAAAATTGGTGGTAAGGCAGATGATGGTGTAAATATCCAGGCTAAATATGCTGTACCAGGCCCTGCATCGATTGACAGGAATTATGGAGATGATGCACGTAGCGAAGTAATCATAGATGGTGCCGGAAATATTTATATGGCTTCCTGTACACAATCAACTGATTTTCCCGTTACAGCTGTGTCTGCACAAAAAACAGTGGCGGGCGACCCCTCCAAGGGCAGGGTACAGGATGCAGTAGTGCTGAAATTAACGCCTGACCTTTCTTCGGTACTGTTCAGTGTGATTATTGGCGGCCAGGCGGATGATGCTGCATTTGTTTTAGCCATCAATCCTTTAAATAACCACGTATTTGTTGCTGGTGCAACTGCGAGTTTCGATTTTCCCGGTGATAAAACAGGTGTAAAGTATCCAACTTTTCAGGGAGATGTCTGCGATGGTTTTGTAGTTGAATTGGATAATGATGGAACATTTATACGGGATGGTTTTTTTGGAACAGCAGGTGCGGATATTATTTATGGCATACAGTTCGACAAATTCGGCATGCTGTATATTTCAGGAACCACTACGGGTTCATGGCCAATACTTAATGCCAATTTTAACCAACGGGGTGGCAAACAATTCATCGCTAAAGTAAAGCCCGACTTATCAGATTTTATTTATTCAACTGTTTTTGGTTCCGGTTCTTCCAATCCCAATATATCGCCTACGGCATTCCTGGTTGACCGTTGTGAAAATGTATACGTTTCGGGCTGGGGTGGTGGAATTGATGTGCAGGAACATTTTCCGAATAGCGGTACCAATGGTTTACCCATAACTGCTGATGCTTATCAAAAAACAACAGATAATGCAGATTTTTACTTTTTCGTGCTGGAAAAAAATGCGCAATCGCAATTATACGGAAGTTATTTTGGCCAGGCCGGTGGTTTTGGCGAGCACGTGGATGGGGGCACCAGCCGTTTCGACCGGAACGGCGTTATCTATCAATCCATTTGTGCCAACTGCGGTTCGCCTAAACCGCAATTTCCTACAACACCCGGCGCATGGTCCTCAACAAATAATGCAACCGATTGTAACCTGGCAGCCATCAAAATAGCCTTTAACCTTGCAGGGGTTGGAGCCGGTATTCAGGCCAGTATCAATGGGGTTGTGAGAGATACGGCAGGTTGTGTGCCATTGGCGGCTGTATTTACCGATACACTTGCGATGGGAAAAAAATATATATGGGATTTCAATGACGGAAGCGCTGCTGTTACCACTACCAATCCTACCATATCCCACACATTTAATACAATTGGTTTGTATAGGGTGATGTTGGTATCAATAGATTCGAGTACCTGCAATATTTCCGATACAGCTTATGTAACTATGCGTGTAAGAAATGATGAAGCCGCCCTTAGTTTTACCACTGCGAAACTACCACCCTGCACATCACTTGCGTACCAGTTTACCAATACTTCTACTGCAATCAAACCTTTTATCGGCAGTAGTTTTCGATGGGATTTTGGTGATGGTAATTCGCAACTGGCAGGTACAGGTTCTGTAACACATACCTATACTGCCGCAGGTACCTATGACGTTAAGCTGGTGTTGATCGATACGAATTATTGTAATGAACCCGACAGCATTACCAAACAGATACGGATCGCCACCAATGTAAAAGCACAGTTTGTAACTCCGCCTTTCGGTTGCGTACCGTATACGGCTGCTTTTACCAATACTTCTTTAGGTGGACTTTCTTTTATATGGGATTTTGGTGATGGCACTACTTCTACGGTTACAGATCCTACTCATTTATACAATAATGTGGGGGTTTATAATGTAAGGCTGATTGCTTTTGATAGTGTTACCTGTAATAAAACAGATACATCTGCTGTTTTTCCGGTTACTGTTAGTCCTAACCCAAGTTCAGGGTTTAGTTATACACCACAACCAACCCTACCCAATACCGCGGTTACTTTCCTAAACTCGGCAATTGGCGGAACCAGGTATAAATGGTTATTTGGTGATGGAGATACTTTATTCACCATCAGACCCGATACTATGGTACAACATTTGTACCGTGCATCAGGTACATTCAATGCATGCCTGATAACTTATAATAATTCGGGTTGTTCAGATACCAGCTGCCAGTCGCTGTCGATAACCATTGTTGACGGACTGGATGTAGCAAGCGCCTTCTCGCCAAATGGTGATGGGGTGAATGACAAAATATTTGTGAGGGGGTATGGCATCAGTAAAATGACGTGGAACATTTATAACCGTTGGGGGACTTTGGTCTATTCAGGAACAAATCCTGCTGAAGGATGGGATGGAACCTACAAAGGAAGACTACAGCCGCAGGAAGTTTATCATTATACTTTGGTGGCAGAATTCGGCAGCAAAGGAAGAACGATTAAGAAAGGGGATATTACATTACTCAGATAAAGAATATCATGAACTGTATTAGAAAAATAATAGGAATAATGCTGCTTACCATA
Source organism: Bacteroidota bacterium (assembly GCA_043747705.1). Lineage (GTDB taxonomy): Bacteria > Bacteroidota > Bacteroidia > Chitinophagales > Chitinophagaceae > Sediminibacterium. Next base: position 1,941 of record JAYTOS010000513.1, on the reverse strand, counting down.
CCGATGGGTTATGGTTATGCGCAGGGCCTGCATTTTTCGCAATACTTCAACAGCCCTTTATTGGTAAACCCTGCCAACACAGGATTTAATCCTGATTATGATTACAGGGTGGGCGGTAATTACCGAAACCAATGGGCCGATGTGGGAAACCCATTTAAAACCATGAGCCTTTGGGGTGATACGAAACTATTTACTAATCGTTTTGAAAATGGATGGGTAGGGGTTGGTGCTGCTTTATTCCGCGACCAGGCAGGCCTTGGCAGCCTTACCAATACCAGTGGGTTTGCCTCGGTTGCCTATCACCAGTTGCTGGGTTATAATAGTTTGTTGAGTGGTGGGTTCAGCCTCGGCTTTACCAGTAAACGGATAGATATTTCTAAAATCACGTTTGATAACCAGTGGAACGGAAAATTTTTTGATGCGACCATTCCTTCCAATGAACCTTTTGCCTATAGCCAGACTTCTTACTTTGATCTGCAGATGGGATTGAACTATGCTTATTTTGCTTCCGAGAATGTATATTTCAATGCCGGTGTAAGTGTGATGCATATAAATATGCCCCGTGAAAGTTTCTTTGATCCCACGGTTTCAGATAGCCGCATACAAAGACGTTATACAGCTTTTATTAACAGCAATATCAAAGTGCAGAATCTTTGGATCGTGAACCCAAATCTCTACGTAAGTAAAATGGGCAATGCCTGGGAAACCGTAATTGGTTTCAATGCAAACAGGGACCTTAGCGGTGATGGTCTGCAGCAATTGATCTTAGGCTTGTATTACCGTAACAAAGACGCGGTGATACCCATGATTGGTTACCAGGTAAATGATTTGCGGATTACCGTTAATTATGATGCTACCGTTTCTCAACTCGGCAGTTTTAATGGTACCCGCGGGGCTTATGAATTATCTATTGTAAAAAGCGGCGTTTTCCCATCAAGTGCCGGCCGGGGGGTGAAATGTCCTACGGTGCGTTTCTGATAATTTTGAAATCGGGAAATCTTGAAATTGAATTTGTGGTTTGGTTCTTCCAATTTTAAAATTTCCCAATCTCAAAACCTCCCATCGATTGGCAAGTTTCAAAACGCTATAAATTGGAAATATCATCCCCATCACTCTTGATAGTGAAATCTTCTTCTTTAAAATATTTACGATACCTGTCGTTAACTTCTTTGGATTGTTTGGTGTCGTTGATGTACAGTTCACCGCTTTTGATCTCTATTTTGTAACCTTTCTTTTTATTAATCAGTCCATCTTTTTCAAGGTTTGTGGTAAATTCTTTTAGTAACAATAATTCTTTCCTGGCCTTTTCTATACCTATTCTCGCGCCGGCCAAACCTTGTTCTACGCTTTTCTTAATTTGTTCCATATCAATGTACGAACTGATCTTCGCGTCTTTCACTTCTTCTTTGGCGCGGGCGATTTCTTTTTCTATTTTTTTCATGTCAACTTCCCGCAGGGATACTTCGGCTTCACGCAGGGCTTTATCTACTTCAGCCCTTGTTTTTTCCCAATTCACTTCTTTTAAAGAAGCGGCAACGTCTTTACTTATTTTTTCAAAGTCAATCTTTTTAATTTCTTCCATGGCCAGCTTCATCTCCTTGTCCATCTTACTGAAATCTAATTTTATGTTTTTATCCATATCCAGCATAGCCCTGTCAAGGTCTTTCATCGCCCGGTCCAGATCACCTGTTTTGAAGTCGTTCTTATCATACGATTTTTTACGGGGAACGGTTGTGTCATCGTCATACCGGATTAGATAAGGCTTAACAGGCAGGGTAGAGCCGGTGGTTTGCCAGGCCGAGAAAAGTAAAGCAGCAAAAGCCAGTCCGGCAAATGCATACCATTTGGAGTGAGTAGTTTTCATAATAGTGTTGGTGGTTTATTAAACGAATTATTTCGTAGTAAACATACGATCAAATTCGTACATTGTTGTATACAATG
>JAYTOS010000512.1:0-1334 GCA_043747705.1 Bacteroidota bacterium | reverse complement strand
GGTTATAAAGTAAAAGCATTTTGTTTTCAGGATAGTCCAAGGCGTGCTCACAGCATTGCAGCGCAAGGAGGAATAAATGCAGCTAAGAATTACCAGAATGATGGTGATTCTGTTTTCCGTTTATTTTATGATACCGTTAAAGGTGGTGATTACCGTTCGAGAGAAGCAAATGTTCACAGACTGGCCGAAGTAAGTACTTCAATAATTGACCAGTGTGTTGCTCAGGGTGTTCCTTTTGCGAGAGAGTATGGTGGTTTGCTTAGTAACCGTTCCTTTGGTGGAACACAGGTACAGCGTACCTTTTATGCTGCAGGTCAAACAGGGCAGCAACTTTTACTTGGTGCATACAGCGCTGTTGAAAGACAGGTTGCTTTGGGTAACGTAACGATGTATCGTCGCCACGAAATGCAGGATGTGGTGTTAATAGATGGTATTGCAAAAGGTATTATAGCCAGAAATCTTGTGACCGGAGAATTGGAAAGGCACGGTGCACATGCAGTATTGCTTTGTACCGGTGGATATGGCAATGTGTTTTACTTAAGTACAAATGCCATGGGCAGTAATGTAACAGCTGCTTGGAGAGCTCATAAAAAAGGTGCATTTTTTGGCAATCCTTGCTTTACACAAATTCACCCAACATGTATACCTGTTAGCGGAGACCATCAAAGTAAACTCACGTTAATGAGTGAAAGTTTAAGAAATGATGGAAGAATTTGGGTGCCTTTAAAACAAGCTGATACAAGAAAGGGTTCTGAAATACCTGAAGAAGAAAGAGATTATTATTTAGAAAGAAGATATCCCGCATTTGGGAATTTGGTTCCAAGGGATGTTGCAAGCCGTGCTGCGAAAGAGCGCTGTGATGCAGGTTATGGTGTAGGTACAACAAAGATGGCCGTATTTTTAGATTTTGCAGATGCTATAAAAAGATATGGACGGATTGAAGCAGGTAAAAAAGGAATAACGGATATGCCTGAAAAAGATATTATTGCTTTGGGTAAAGATGTTGTAGCGGAAAAATATGGTAACCTATTTGAAATGTATGCGAAGATTACAGGAGAAAATCCATACGAAATGCCAATGCGCATTTATCCTGCAGTGCATTATACAATGGGTGGGCTTTGGGTAGATTATGAGCTACAAACAACAATAACAGGATTGTATGCTTTGGGAGAAGCAAATTTTAGTGATCATGGAGCTAACAGATTAGGTGCTTCTGCCTTAATGCAGGGACTTGCTGATGGTTATTTCGTTATACCATATACACTTGGTAATTATCTTGCAGATGAAATTCGTAACGGTGCGGTAGACCCTAACCAACAGGCATTTTTAGATAC
>JAYTOS010000511.1:0-1419 GCA_043747705.1 Bacteroidota bacterium | reverse complement strand
ACGGGCTGATGCGATTGTAAAAGGTATGTTGCAACACAGCCGCACCAGCACTAGTTTAAAAGAACCAACCGACATCAATAAATTGGCAGATGAATACCTTCGCCTCTCCTATCACGGTCTGCGTGCAAAAGACAAATCATTTAATGCAACAATGAAAACGGATTTTGATGAATCAATACGCACCATCAACATCATACCTCAGGATATAGGAAGAGTTATTTTGAATTTAATAACGAATGCGTTTTATGCGGTGAATGAGAAAGCTTTGTCGACGGTTGCAACCATGCCTACCGGACAGGCAGGCCTGACAGCGGTTAAATATGAACCTACCGTTTCAATCAGTACAAAGAAGGAAGGTGACAAAGTTTTTATTAGTGTAAAAGACAATGGTACTGGTATTTCTAAAAATATTATCGATAAAATATTTCAACCATTCTTTACAACAAAACCTACAGGACAGGGTACAGGCTTGGGTTTAAGCATGAGCTATGATATTGTAAAAGCGCATGGGGGAGAGTTTAAAGTTGAAACTAAGGAAAATGAGGGTACTGAATTTATCATTCAAATACTGGTAGCATAATGAATATAAAAAGTATTGTTTTATCATTATTATTTGCAACAATCATTGCGACAAATGTACCTGCACAAAGCAAATACACCGACAGCCTGAATATTGAATTGAGTAAACCAAAGGATGATACGGGTACGGTATTGATATTGGCCGACTTAGGATACTATTATCGCTACCAAAATTTTGACACTGCCATGGCCTATAGTCAGCAAGCACTTTTATTGGCACAAAAGATCAAATTTCTGAGGGGGGAATCATTAGCTTATCAAATGGTGGGCCTTATAAGTCGCTATAAAGGAGATTATTCAATGGCATTACAAAAATTTTACAAAAGCCTGCAAATTTCTGAGGAAAACAATTACAGGAATGAAATGGCATTATGTGTAATGAGGATAGGAGGTGTTTTCAATGATTTGGGTCAGCATGCAAAAGCGGTTAGTTTCTATCATAAATCAATCCAGATTACAGGGTCTGAAAATCTAGTCAGATCCAATGCTCTCAGCTGGATTCAATTAGGCAACGCTTATGAAAAACTGAATCAATTAGATTCAGCCTCGTACTACGAAATGAAGGCATATAATAATTTGAACTTAATTAGTGACCTCACTGCTGATGTGTGCCGTAATATGGGGGCAATTGAAATTAAGAATGGAAACAGGTCTCTGGCGTTACGCTATTTCAGAGAGAGCCTTGATGCTGCTGAATATCTGAAGGATTATTGGGTTGCTTCGTTAACTTATGCGGAGATAGCTAATATGTACAAGGATGAGGGAAGAACGGACTCAAGCATCCACTATGCCAAAAAAGGACTGGAATATGCACAAAATGCCAGCAGCCCCAAGGGGGTT
>JAYTOS010000510.1:0-6115 GCA_043747705.1 Bacteroidota bacterium | reverse complement strand
GACCTGACGGAGGTTCAGAAGAAAAAAATGAGGCAACGGGTACACCTTTCTTTTGCCGGTATTTTCTTAGTGTTTGTGATGATGTTTAAATGGATCAATGATCCCAGCATGATTGGCTTAATTTTAAAAGTGGCCACATTTACGTATGGCCCTTTATTAGGCCTGTTTACATTTGGTATTTTAGTAAAGCGCACGGTAAGTGATAAATGGGTTCCTTATGTATGTATCGCTTCTCCGGTAATTTGTTTTGTTTTAGACAAATACCAGAAAGTGCTCTTCGGATCATTCGAAGTAGGACTTGAATTATTAATCATTAACGGTTTAATCACTTTTACAGGATTGTGGTTCATTTCGAAACCACAGAAGACCTGATTTTGGATTGCTGCCAGTAAACAAACCCGACAGTAACTCACCACTCACGTCTCACAACTCACGATTACAATACCCATAGACATTATATTTGCTCATGGAACTGATCAACCATTTAGCAGAAGCTTATGCTGCCCGTTTTACCTCAGCCGAAGATGAATTACTGAGCCAGATAAATAAGCATACGATGGAAACGCATGCACAACCCCATATGCTGAGCGGGCATGTGCAGGGAAAATTTCTTTCTTTCATCAGTACTATATTGAACCCAACATACGTTTTAGAGATAGGAACCTTTACCGGGTACAGTGCCATTTGCCTTGCAGAAGGCCTGGAAAACAACGGGGAACTGCATACTATTGAGTTAAGAGAGGAGGATGCGGCCACATCGAGGGGAAATTTTAGCAAATCCAAAAGGAATAAGCAGATACATTTGCACTTTGGAAATGCCAAAGAGATCATACCGGCATTACCGTATACCTGGGATCTGGTGTTTATTGATGCGGATAAGACGGCCTATATTGATTATTACGAGTTGGTTGTTCCGAGACTGAGTGATAAAGGAATCATACTTGCAGACAATACCTTATTTCACGGCGAGGTATTGCAGGAACCGGTAACCGGCAAAAATGCCAAAGCCATACATGCTTTTAGTGAGCATGTAAAAAATGATCCGAGAACAGAACAAGTATTACTAACGATCAGGGATGGGATTACACTGATCAAAAAAAAATCTTAATGAAAAAAATTATTTTATTTTCCTGCCTGTTTATATCCGTAACTGTGCATGCGCAAAGGGAGAAAGCACAAGCCTATATCAATACCTACAAAGAACTGGCTATTGCAGAAATGTTACGCGTGGGTGTACCGGCTTCCATCACACTGGCTCAAGGAGTATTAGAATCCCAATATGGGGAAAGTGACCTGGCTAAAACGTCGAATAACCATTTCGGCATTAAATGTAAAACAGAGTGGACAGGTGCCAAAACCTACCATGATGATGATGAAAAGGGAGAATGTTTCCGGGTATACGAATCGGTAGAAAAATCTTATATGGACCATTCTGAATTTTTAAAGAACAGGCCACATTATGCTTTCCTGTTTAAGCTGGATCCTACTGATTATGATGGCTGGGCAAAAGGTTTGAAGAAAGCGGGCTATGCAACAAGTCCTACTTATCCGCAGCAACTGCTTAAAGTGATCAATGATTATAACCTGCAGCAGTATAGTTTACAGGCTTTGGCAAGACAAAATAATGATGTGCCTGCCACCAATAACACCGCGATGGTTAGCCCCCCAATGAGTAATACAATACTGCCAGAAATAAAAAATATGGCTCCGGTTGAAAAAGAAATTATAGAAGCAATGCAGCCTGAAAAAATTCAGGAAGCAATCATTCAGCCAGTTGTTACAACAAAAACTGCAACTAAAAAACCGGCTATATATCCGCAGGGAATTTTCAGCATCAATCACGTAAAAGTAATCTATGGAACAGAGGGTACCTCCTTCTTATCTTTAGCTGAACAATACGATATCCCGCTGGGTAAATTACTTGAGTTTAATGACATTTCAGAAATGGATGTATTGGATGTGGACCGTTTGATTTTTATTGAAAGAAAATTAAAAAAAGGTTCTAACGATTTCCATACGGTGGCAACCGGAGAAACGCTGCATGATATTTGCCAGACCGAAGGTATCCGTTTAGACAGTTTACTCGAATATAATAGCCTGAAAAAAGGAACAATTCTTTCATCGGGCGAAAAGGTTATGCTACATGCAGCAAACACCCCCGTTTTAAAACCTGTAAAATCTACCAGGTAGTTTTTATCAATTGAAATATCATAATCGAATTACATGTCAGTTATCAAAGTTCACGACAAAACATTTGTACCTTATTTACCCGAATCAATTATTCTTGAAAAAGTAACAGAACTGGCAGCACAATTGCATACAGATTATGCAGGAAAGAAACCATTGTTCATTGCCGTACTAAATGGTTCGTTCATGTTTGCCTCAGATCTTTTTAAAGAACTCAGCATAGAAGCTGAGATATGTTTTATCAAACTTGCATCCTACAAAGGCACAAAATCAACCGGTCATGTGATTACCGCTATTGGATTGGATACCGATATCACCGACCGGCATGTGGTAATTCTGGAAGATATTATCGATACTGGCAAAACCATGAATGAGTTCCTGCCCCAGCTACGCAACCAACACCCTGCATCACTGAAAATAGCTGTTCTCCTGCATAAGCCCGACGCTACTGTTTTCCCGGTAACGATTGATTATTGCTGCTTCTCTATTCCCAACAAGTTTGTATTAGGGTATGGCCTGGATTATGATGGTCTGGGAAGAAATATCCGCGAACTGTACCAGCTGGATGATGAAGCCTAAATTTCTGCTAATACGCATTATGGCTATATTAATTGCCCGGTTTCTGCGTTATATTGTTACAAATACCTGTTGGCCGGATGAAAAAACTCATTTGCGTCCTGTTTTTTTGCATTGCCATTACTTCTTTATACAGCCAGTATTACCTCCGTGGTGAAATTAAAGATGAGCGGGGGCGTTTGCTGGAAGGTGTACGGATCAATCGCTCTTCACGTGGCCAATTCCCTTTTTATAGTGGCAGTGGGGGTACTTTTGGCATTTCTGCAGTTACCCCTTCCGATACGGTTACCCTCACATTGGATGGTTATGAAGTTTTGAAAGTTTTTGTTGATAATAAAAAATTCCAATCCTTCCTGTTGAAGATGTTACCATCCACGTTGCACTTGTATACCCGAAAATTATCATCCGCCACTACTAATCTGAAAGCCGCCGCCACTAACGCTTTTTCTGTGCCCGGCGAGAGTTACAGCAACCTGGTAGAAAATGGCTTTATTGATGCTGACAAATATCCGGAAACAGGTTTTGCCATGAATATCAATAAAGCCTCGTACAGCAATATCCGCCGCTTTCTCAATAATGAAATGTTCGTGCCAACCGATGCCATTCGAATTGAAGAAATGCTGAATTATTTTAATTTTACAAAACCGGAGGATAGGGCCTTATCGGATACATTCAACTGCAGGTCTAAACTCACTACCTGTCCATGGAATCCCGATAACCGTTTACTTTTCTTGAATATTGCAGCACCTAAATTACATCTTGACAGCATTCCTGCTTCCAATCTCGTTTTCTTAATAGATATATCCGGCTCCATGGATAAGCCTAACCGTTTACCCTTATTGCAATCTGCTTTTAAATTATTGGTAGAAAATTTGCGGGAAAAAGATACCATTACCGTTGTCACCTACGGCGGTGGGGTGGGTATTGCCTTACCTCCTACCGGCGGGAATAACAAACAGAAAATAAAAGATGCCATTGATTCATTAATTGCCAGTGGTGATACCCCTGGTGAAAGTGCCATTAGGATCGCGTATACCCTTGCAAAAAAAACATTTATCCCATCCGGAAATAACCGTGTGATATTGGCCACCGACGGCGATTTTAATATTGGCCAAACCTCGGAGAAAGAATTGGAAGATATGATTATCGGCTTCAGGCAAACAGGTATCTATCTCACCTGTTTGGGTGTTGGCATGGGCAATTACAAAGACAGTAAACTGGAAACCCTCTCAAAAAAAGGTAATGGTAATTTTGCGTACATTGATAATTTACAGGAAGCCCAGAAAGTATTGGTTACCGAATTTACACAAACATTGTATGCAGTTGCCAACAATGCCTATTTAAAAATCAGTTTCGATGACAAAATAGTTAAACAATACCGTTTGATCGGGTTTGATAATAAAAAGAATGCCATAGAAGATAGTACCAGTGAATTGGAAGGGGGCGAGATCGGCAGCGGCCATTCTATGATGGCTATTTTTGAAATAGTGCCCAATAGAAAAGATTCATTGTTTAGAAATAAGTCCTTTGCCAATATCCTTTTACAATACAAACTACCGGTAACAGATAATGCAATCAAACAGAATTTTACTGCTTTATACCAATCCGAAAACCTGGAAGAAGCAGATTCGAGCTACCGGTTTGCCGCAGCAGTTGCCATGTTTGGATCACTTTTGAAACAATCTGCCTTTCTAAAGAATTATTTGCTGGAAGATGCACTTGCCCTAGCCAAAACTGCCATAAATCCGGCTGATTTTCACCAAAAAGAATTCATGGCATTGATTGAGAAGGCGATTAAAGTATACAAGCCGGCGAAAAAGAAAAAAAATCAAAAGTAAAAATCAAAAGTAAAAAAACCTTCTTTTGACTTTTACTTTTGATTTTTTAATTAGTTAAATGCTTCCCTCACCCGGTCGAAAAAACTTTTATCACCTTTATTTGGTTGGGGTTTAAAGTTTTCGCTTTTATTCAGCTTCTCCAGTATTTCCTTTTCCTCCGCAGTCATGTGCTGTGGTGTCCATACGTTTACCTGTATCAACTGGTCGCCTTTTGCATAACCCTGCACTTCCGGGAAACCCTTTCCTTTCAAACGGAATATTTTACCGCTTTGTGTACCCGCCGGGATTTTTATTTTAGCACGCCCGTCAATCGTGGGAACTTCTACCTGTGTACCAAATGCTGCATCGGGAATAGAGATATGCAAATCATACGCAACATTCAACCCATCCCTGTGTAAATCCTCATGCGCCTCTTCTTCAATTTGAATGATGAGGTCGCCCTGCGCACCACCGCGTTCACCAGCATTACCTTTACCACTCATGCTTAACTGCATACCTTCCTGTACACCAGCCGGTATGTCTATGCTGATGGTTTCTTCGCCATACACCCGGCCTTCGCCCCTGCAGGCACCGCATTTGGCGGTAACTGTTGTGCCTTCGCCATTACAGGTAGGGCAGGTTGTTACAGTCTGCATTTGTCCTAAAAAAGTATTTGTAACCCTGCGCACCTGGCCACTGCCATTACAACCGGTGCAGGTTTGTACGCTGCCTTTATCTTTTGCTCCGCTACCTGCACAGGTAGTGCAGAGTACATGTTTTTTTACTTTAACATTTTTGTTCACACCCTTTGCGATCTCTTCATACGTTAATTTCAGTTTGATGCGCAGGTTGCTGCCGCGCTGGCCCCTGGGCCTGCTCGTACCACCTCCACGGCGCCCACTGCCACCAAAGAAATTACCGAACATATTATCATCACCGAAAATATCACCGAACTGGCTAAAAATGTCGTCTGTATTCATACCCCCGCCATAACCGCCGGAAGTTCCGGGACCAAATGCGGCATGGCCATAGCGGTCATATTTTGCTTTTTTATCGGCATCGCTTAATATTTCATACGCTTCAGCGGCTTCTTTAAATTTTTCTTCCGCATCCTTATCGCCGGGGTTACGGTCTGGATGAAACTGCATGGCCACCTTTCGGTATGCTTTTTTTATTTCATCAGCAGATGCAGATTTACTAACCCCCAGTATTTCGTAAAAATCTCTTTTAGTAGCCATGTAAAGTCCATTGTCTACAGACCATAGTCTATAGTTATTTATGATAGCAGCAGTGCCAAATTTTGTATCCTGGTTCTCTAATTTATTTACCTACTACCACTTTTGCAAAGCGAATGAGTTTATCATTCAGGTAATAGCCTTTTACAACTTCATCCAGCACTTTGCCTTTAAGATTATCTGATGGTGCGGGTATTTCGGTAATGGCTTCATGTTTCTCCACATCAAAGTCGGTTTGGATACTCTCCATGGCTTTTACTCCTTTATGCTGCATAGTGCTGCGCAGTTTATTAAATACCA
>JAYTOS010000509.1:0-1132 GCA_043747705.1 Bacteroidota bacterium | reverse complement strand
AGGTATTTGTCTTTTTGCTCCTTTAATTCTGCCTCAAGTTTCTCCATCTCACTCTCTTCAGTCAATGGCTCATTCAAATGCGAGGTTCCGGCTGCATTTTCGTCAGTATTAATATCAAATCCATTTGTAGTATCCATATTTTCGGCGTTTTCAGTCATTTCTTTCTCTTTTATAGTTATTATTCGTTGTGGGGCTATACTGTCAAAAATTTTGCCGAGGCAAAGAAAAGGGAAAAATTGGCAGGTTGAAAAGCAAGTTTGGGCTTTGGAGTTGATTCCTGAACCTGACACCAAACTCCAAACCTCAAACCCCAAACTGCAAGTTATCTTTGCCAAATGACCAAAGTGTACCTCCGAAAGAAGATAGCCCCCCGAATTGCCAATGGCCATCCATGGATCTATGGAAATGAAGTAGATCATATTACCGGGCCTGTTGAGGCAGGGAATATTGTAGATGTGTATTACGGGGAGGACAAGTTTGCTGGGAGGGGATACATTAACCCAAAATCACAGATAATTGTTCGCCTGCTTACCCGGAAGCCGGAAACCATCGACGATGCTTTTTTTTATACCCGCATATTACAGGCCTGGCAATACCGGCAACAAATTGGCTATACAGAAAATTGCCGTCTGGTTTTTGGGGAGGCCGATCAACTGCCAGCATTGGTGATTGATAAGTTAAATGATTATTTTGTAATACAGACTTTATCGCTGGGCATAGATAAATGGAAACCCGCAATTGTAAAAGCATTGCAAGCCATCTTCTCACCCAAAGGTATTTATGAACGCAACGATGTACCGGTAAGGGAACTGGAAGGACTGGCACAGCATAAAGGTTTTTTATCGGAACCATTCGATACAAATATCCTTATTATGGAAAACGGTTTGAAATTTATAGTGGATGTAGAAAATGGCCAGAAAACAGGTTACTTTCTTGATCAGCAGGATAACCGTCGGGCCATTCAGCATATTGTAAAAGATGCAGAAGTATTGGGTGTGTTTACCTATACCGGCACTTTCGAAATACACGCTGCGCATTATGGCGCGAAGTCAGTTTTGGGATTAGATATTTCTGAGAATGCAGTAGCACAGGCCAATAAAAATGCAGCATTAAACGGACTGGAAAATATTTG
>JAYTOS010000508.1:0-10154 GCA_043747705.1 Bacteroidota bacterium | reverse complement strand
TAAAAAAAGAAGCCTAAAAAACAAACGATTGCTATGTGGATGGGACGAAACTTTCTTAGCGAACCTTCTCTTTAAACAAATTTAGATGCGTTTGCCCTGAGCCCAGTGCTTTGCTTCGGGGTAAAAGCCTATTTTTACACTATAAACCTAGTTTGCATGCAGATCAACGCCGGCCCTTTATTACAATCTATCAATAATCCAGATGATTTAAAGAAGCTAAACCGCGAGCAATTGCACCAGGTTTGTGATGAGCTTCGGCAATACATTGTTGATGTGGTAAGTGTGCATGGTGGCCATTTTGCGGCAAGCCTCGGTGTAGTTGAGTTATCTGTTGCTTTACATTACGTTTACAATACGCCTTACGATCAGTTGGTATGGGATGTGGGCCACCAGGCTTACGGACACAAAATTCTTACCGGCCGCAGGAATAATTTTGCTACCAACCGTAAATACAATGGCCTTAGCGGCTTTCCCAAGAGAAGCGAAAGTGAGTATGATACCTTTGGGGTAGGTCATTCTTCTACTTCTATTTCTGCAGCCCTGGGTATGGCTATCGCAGCTAAATACAAAGGTGAGAACCGCAAATCCGTGGCCGTGATCGGTGATGGCAGTATGACCGCCGGAATGGCTTTCGAAGCCATGAACCATGCGGGTGTGGCTGATAGTGATGTACTGATTATTTTGAATGATAACTGCATGAGCATTGACCCCAATGTGGGGGCATTAAAAGAATATTTAACTGATATCAGTACATCACCTACCTACAATAAAGTAAGGGATGAAATCTGGAACCTGATGGGTAAACTGCCGGTGGGCAAGAACTTCACCAGGGATATGGCCAGCAAACTGGAAGCCAGCCTGAAAAGCGTGGTAACTAAAAGCAGTAATATTTTTGAAGCATTGCAATTACGGTATTTTGGTCCGATAGACGGGCATAACATTACCAAACTGGTAGATACCCTGAAGGACCTGAAAAAAATACCCGGGCCAAAACTTTTGCATATTGTAACCGTAAAAGGCAAGGGATATTCATTGGCCGAAAAGGATCAAACCAAATGGCATGCACCTGGCTTGTTTGATAAGGTAACGGGTGAGATCTACAAGAAAAAAATTGAGGCACCACAGCCACCTAAGTACCAGGACGTTTTTGGACATACCATAATTGAACTGGCAGAAAAAAATGAAAAGATCATGGGCGTAACCCCAGCTATGCCCAGTGGCTCATCTTTAAAGTTCATGATGGAAAAAATGCCGCACCGTGCTTTTGATGTTGGTATTTGCGAGCAGCATGCCGTAACTGTGAGCGCAGGTATGGCTACACAGGGACTGCGTGTTTTCTGTAATATTTATTCTTCCTTCATGCAAAGGGCTTACGACCAGGTAGTGCATGATGTAGCCATTCAAAAATTACCGGTTGTATTCTGTTTAGACAGGGCGGGCCTGGTGGGTGAAGATGGGCCTACGCATCATGGTTGTTATGATATACCCTACATGCGTTGTATACCTAACCTCGTGGTTAGTGCGCCTATGAATGAACAGGAACTCCGTAACCTGATGTACACGGCACAATTGGAAAGCAATCAATCCCCGTTTGTTATCCGTTATCCCCGGGGCGAAGGTGTGATGCCTGAATGGAGAACACCATTGGAAGAACTTCCGATTGGTAAGGGCAGAAAATTAAAGGATGGTGAAGAAGTGGCAATCTTAAGCTTTGGTCATCCGGGTAATTTTGCTCAGGCGGCTATCCGTGAATTGCGCACACAAGGCATTAACCCAGCCCATTACGATCTGCGTTTTGTAAAACCGATTGATGAAGATTTATTACACGAAGCATTTAGCAAATACAATAAAATTGTAACTGTTGAAGATGGAACGGTGGTTGGTGGTTTTGGCAGTGCGATACTTGAGTTTATGAATAAAAACCATTACCATGCGGAAGTAAAAATATTAGGCATACCCGACAGGCTGGTAGAACATGGCACGCCCAAAGAATTGCACAGGGAATGTGAATATGATGCACAGGGAATAGCAGATGCGGTGAGGGAGTTGATGAAGGATAAGGTGAAAGCAATTGTTTTACACGGATAAATACAATCACAATTTTTACAGATCCATATAGTTACGCGTATGGAATTTTTGTTTGCCGGCATCTTATTGGGATAAGATAACAGTATGTTTCACAAGTGTGTTTTTCTGATTATTTTTTTCAATACCCTTATTTATAATCTGCAAGCAGATATTTCGTTAACTGCAGCCAAATCACTCATCAGTAAAATTGCCGAAGCAAAGATCTTTTGCAGAAACAAAGGATATGACACAAGCCTATGCTTCCTGTTGGATCTTTCACTGCACAATGGCCGGAAACGTTTTTTTATTTGTAACATGCAAAATAATAAAATCGTAAATAGTGGATTGGTAACGCATGGCAGTTGTAACGCAGGGTATCTATCACAGGTACAATATTCAAATACACAGGGTTGCGGATGCAGTTCTTATGGTAAATACAGAGTAGGTTCTTTATACAAAGGAAAATTTGGGGATGCTTTTAAGCTATACGGTTTAGATAGCAGCAACAGGAATGCTTACAACAGGTTTATTGTACTTCACGGGCACAGTTGCGTACCGAATACGGAAGTTCATCCAAACCAAATCTGCAATAGTGAGGGGTGCACTACTGTATCGCCTGCTTACCTGAAAGAATTGGCATCTGTAATAACAACCAGGACAAAGCCTATTCTGCTGTGGGTGTTTCGATAATATCTGTATCACCTACAGTTCCCTCGGCCAGTATATCTTCTTCCCGGTTATCGTTCCATTCAACAATAAAATTATTCATTCCCTGTCCTACCATCAGCTTCATAAATTTCTGTTGCGATAATTCGAGTATACATAAAAATAGGAAAATCGCATGTATCCTGTCTTCACAAACCTCAAATACTTTTTCGAATGAAACGGTCCTTTCCTCTTGCACAAAGCCCAGCATATAATCGCGGCTGCCTTCCATGGTATAATTATAACGCACCACGGTATGCACCGGCCTGTTCTGCCGTTCCTGTACGCGAAGCATTACTTTTTCAAACGCTTTCATCAGTTTGAACATGGTAATGTTCTGTATTTCCGTTCCTTCAGAAGCGTCTTCCCCTATCTGCGAAATCTCGCGCTGGAGGTTGCCACGTTTGATCATCAGCATACGTTGGGCCTCCATCTCTGCCATTTGTACCGCCGCTTCTTTGAAACGTTTGTATTCAAGAATTTTATCAATCAGTTCCTGGCGTGGATCAATTTCATTACCCGAAGCATCTATTTCTTTGCGTGGCAATAATAACCTCGCCTTAATGCGCATGAGTGTAGAAACAAAGAGGATAAATTCACTGCTCAGTTCAATATTCAGTTTCTCTCCGTTATGGATGAAATCAAGAAAATCATTGATGATCTTTGTAATGGGTATATTGTAAATATCCAGTTCATCTCTTTCGATAAAAAACAATAAAAGGTCGAAGGGGCCCTCAAACTGGTCCAACTTAATCTGGTAACTCACATTATTCACGGGTCTATAGCTTTAAGTGCAAAGAAAACTGAATCAGTCATAAAAAGACTGATGGGGGCAGAATAGTTATCCACTAAGGCAAGCCTGGCGTTAAATGACTGAATTTAGAATCTGTCAAGTTCAGGCTATGAATCATAATTTATACCTATCTCATTTCCGCAAGGAATCCCTGATCTCCATCAATAACTGGTCTGTAGAAGATGGCGTTGGCGGAGCGGCAGGTGCTTCTTCCACTTTCTTTTTAGAACTGTTTATTGCTTTGATGATCATGAAAACAACAAATGCCACAATGATAAAATCAAGTATGTTGGTTAGAAAAGCACCGTATTTTATGGATACTTCCGCAATAGCGGGTGTGACCACTTTACCGCCTGCATCTTTAACAGCGTCAATAGCAGGTTTCAGTACGACTTTCTTTTGCGCAAAATCTATACCACCGGTAAGCATACCCACCAAAGGCATTATCACTCCATCAACAAAAGAAGTAACGATTTTTCCAAATGCTGCACCCATAACAAAAGCTACAGCAATATCTACCAGGTTGCCTTTCATGGCAAATTCCTTAAATTCTTTCAGCATGCCCATAATGATCCGTTTTGATTACTGTGAAAAATATAAAAAATAATGCCGTTTATTTTTTTAGTCCTGGATACTGCATCTTCAGGCTTTTTAGTAAATTCAACAATGCTGAAGCGATGAGATGGTCCTTATACCAGTTTTGATCAGCTGGGATAATGTTCCATGGGATTTTATTACAATGAGCGAAGCAATCCTCATACATTTTCATATAGATATTCCAGAGCTTGGCTTCTTTAAAATCATTCTCATTATACTTCCATCTTTTTTGGGGATCTTTTATCCTTTCTTCCAAACGGATTTGCTGCTCTTCTGAAGATAGGTGCAAATAAAATTTGAGGATATGTGTATTGTTGTGGACCGCCAGCAGTTCTTCAAAATCATTTATGGCTTTCATCCGTTCTTTAGCCATTTTATCGTTACACCATTTATGAACGCGGGTTATTAGGATGTCTTCATAATATGAGCGGTTGAATACCTGTATCATTCCCTTTGCAGGTGTATGCTGGTGAATACGCCACAAAAAATCATGCGATGCTTCCAGGTCTGTTGGGGCTTTGAAAGACGTTGCCGTTACACCTTGTATGTTCAGTTTTCCAAACACATCACGCACTAGTCCGTCCTTTCCGCTGGCATCCATCCCCTGTATTACAATCAATACAGCATGTTTGGATTCTGCATATAATAAATTCTGCAGGTCGTCCAATTCTTCAAGGATCTTTGCAGTCTTCGCTTTTGTTTTTTCTTTATCAAGCCCTTTCGGCGCTCTTGTACTTATCTTATTCAAATGAATGGCTGGCACGGGAATGAGGTTTTATTAAAATTATTCTTTTGTTTTTGTAAAAACACCAACTTTGGCCAAATTAATTGCGTGAAAGAGAAAGTATTTAATTGGAGCCTGTTTGTAATACTCTCCATTATCTGGGGCAGCTCATTTATACTGATGAAAGCGGGTATGAATGCACTAACCCCTTACCAGGTAGCTTCTATACGCATATTAAGTGCAGGTCTGGTATTGATACCATTTGCCCGTAAAGCCTTGCAGCAGATACCACGAAATAAGATGTTCATTGTGATAATATCCGGTTTATTAGGTAGTTTTTTTCCTGCTTATCTTTTTTGCATTGCCGAAACAAAAATTGACAGTTCCTTAGCCGGTATTCTCAATGCTTTAACCCCCTTCTTTGTCATATTGGTGGGGATGGCTTTCTTTAAGCTTAAAGCTCATCCTAAAAAAATTATCGGTGTATTGATTGGCTTTGCAGGGTTATGTTTACTGATTGCACCTGCCGGCAATATCCATTTGGAAAATTTCTCTTATTCATTATTGATATTATTGGCTACGCTTTTTTATGGTATCAATGTAAACCTTGTTGGCAGCCGTATGCAGGGCATCGGTTCGCTGAACATCGCTTCACTGGCATTTGTTTTTTTAATCATCCCGTGCATTATCATCCTCTATATCACCGGTTATTTTTCTTTATCATTTACTGATAAACATGTTTTAACTTCTACACTGGCCTCTTTTGTTCTGGGGGTAATGGGCACCGCTGTAGCCTCCATTCTTTTTTATATGCTGGTGAAAAGAGCGGGCACTTTATTTGCTTCTATGGTTACGTACGGCATACCATTTATTGCCGTATTATGGGGTGTATTTTACGGTGAACAGGTAACCTTACTGCAGATAAGTTGTTTGGGAATTATTTTGGCGGGGGTGTATTTGGTGAATAAGAAATAGGTGGGTACTAAACCAGTTGCGGGTTTATGGGTTACGGGTTGATGGGTTCATTAATTACAAATTGATTACGAATCATAATAACTTCTTGAAAACACGTAACCCATAACCCATAAACCCGCAACGTACATAACGTTACACCGACATCATTTCTTTTTCCTTAGCGGCAAGATGCTTATCCACGAGTACAATATATTTATCCGTTATTTCCTGGATACTTTTTTCCCCGTCTTTAGCGGCATCTTCACTTAACCCATCTTTCTCCAGTTTCTTTACCTGCTCAATGGCATCCCGGCGGATATTACGGATGGCCACTTTGGAATGTTCCCCTTCTCCACTTGCTTTTTTAAAGAGTTCTTTTCTTCTTTCTTCGGTCAGGGGTGGCATGAACAGACGTATCTGGTTACCATCGCTTTGCGGGGTAATACCAATATTAGCCTGCATGATACTTTTTTCAATAGCCTGGAGCATATTTTTCTCCCATGGCTGGATGCTGATCGTGCGCACATCCAGTACACTGATATTGGCTACCTGTGCAATTGGTGTAGGCGAGCCATAATAATCTACATTAATCCCGTCGAGCATGGCGGGACTGGCTTTGCCGGCCCTTATTTTGGTCAATTCAACTTCCAGGTGGCCGATCGCCTTTTTCATGCCATCTTCCGTATCGTCTACTATCATTTGTAATTCTTCTGACATAATATGATTTTTAACTCGGGGCGAAAATAATAAATAGTTTGGAGTTTGCGGGTTGTGGTTTAAGTTATCCGGATTAGGCTACAAAACAACCCCAAACTCCAAACAACAAACCCCAAACTCTCCTATCTTCGCAGCCATAATAAAAAAAGTTATGGCAAGTATACAGGATTTAAAAAATATTTCGAGCCAGATCAGGCGTGATATCGTAAGAATGGTTCATGCGGTACAAAGCGGCCACCCTGGTGGTTCATTGGGCTGTGCCGATTATTTTACAGCACTTTTCTTCCATTCTATGCACCACCATGTGCCTTTTTCCATGGATGGAAAGAATGAGGACCTTTTCTTCCTTTCTAACGGGCATATTTCACCCGTATATTATTCGGCCCTTGCCCGTTCCGGTTATTTTGAAGTGAAAGAACTGGCCACATTCCGCAAGATCAATTCGCGTTTACAGGGGCACCCTACTACCCACGAACATTTACCCGGTGTAAGGATTGCCAGTGGGTCATTGGGACAGGGTATGAGCGTAGCACTCGGTGCCGCTTTAACCAAAAAATTAAATGGCGATAATCACCTTGTATTTTCACTGCATGGTGATGGTGAACTGGACGAGGGACAAAATTGGGAAGCCATTATGTTTGCCGCACACCATAAAGTAGATAATCTCATCTCTACCATCGACTGGAACGGCCAGCAGATAGATGGCCCTACCAAAAAAGTAATGGGACTTGACAGCCTTCGCGCCAAGTTTGAAGCATTTAACTGGACCGTAATAGAAATGAATGGCAATGATATGGATGATGTGGTGGCAGGGTTCGACAAGGCAAAATCGCTCACCGGCCAGGGAAAACCCATCTGTATTTTAATGAAAACAGAAATGGGCAAAGGCGTTGATTTTATGGAAGGAAGCCACGAATGGCATGGTATTGCACCTAATGATGAGCAGTTAGCGAAAGCATTGGCGCAGCTGCCCGAGAGCTTGGGAGATTATTAATAATGCAAACTGATTAATTATCCTATTTATACTAAAAAAGTCATCACAAGCTGTGATTAACTTTTTTCTGCTTTAAAGCCGTCGTTTACTTTTTTTGTAATGTATGGTGGATACAATTCATCTAATTTTACAAAGCCGATCCGTTGCCGTTTTTCCCAGTTCTTTTGTTCCGCTTTTTCATCCAGCATATTTTCTATACTGTCGTATATCTGGGTCAGTTGTGTATCATGTTCTCCTATCCGCGTACGTAATTCGGCAAGTTGTTCTTTAATATCGCCGAATTGTGCAACAGATTTACGTAAAGCAATGAAAGCTCTTACAATTGCGATATTCATTTTCCTCGCTTTAGCACTTTTTAATACACTGGCCAACATAGCAACACCGTGTTCGGTAAAGGCATACGGTGCATAAGACTTTCCTCTATGTTTCCGGGAACTCATCACAAATTGTGATGAGTTGTCTTGTCCAATATCGAGGCCAAGGAGCGGGTTTAACGATGAGGTTTTCTCCCATTCTTTTGCAGTGAGGCGAAACATAAAATCATCCGGAAAATTATCCATATTCCTTTTGATTGCCTGGTTCAAAACCCTCGTTTCAACTTCATACAAGATTGACAGATCAAAATCGAGCATGATCTTATGCCCACGTATTTCATAAATTTTACGTTGAATGATCGGCACTTCCATTAAAGTAGTTTATAACAATATATTTACTTAAAATAAGGGCAATTATAAAATTAGGTACGCAAGCTATAAACCAATCAGGTATTAATACCTAATCAGACAGATTTTTTAACTGTGTTAGCTTTTCAATGAAAATAATTGCAGGCTCGCTTTCCGGGAAGGTATCCATGCTGCGAATATGGCAATCAATGCCACGGTAGCAATAACCAGTAAGAAATCGCCGGCTACCATTTTTACAGGATAATAATCTATAATAAATGTATTACCTCCCAATTTGATCGGTTTAAAATGTAATTGTATCCAGCAAACAAGCGTTGCCAGTAAAAGACCAGCCGCACCACCCAGGCCCGCCAATAAAAGACCCTCAGTGAGGAATATTCCCTGAACGGTTTGTTCATTGGCACCCATGGCTTTTAATACGGCAATGTCTTTATGCTTTTCCAGCACCAGCATGGTTAATGCGCCGATCATATTAAATGCCGCTACCACCAGTATCAATGAAAGTATGCCATAGATCACCCATTTTTCTACCTGCATTACCGCATATAAACTTCGGTTTTGTTCATAACGTGTTTCAACGAGGTAGGTGTTTCCCAATTGTGTCTGCAGTATTTTTTTTACATTATCCGGGTCGCCCGTTATTTTCAATTCCATGGCGCTGTATTCATCAGCTTCCATATTCAACATATATTTTACAAAACCAAGGTTGCTGAATACATATTTGTTATCGAAATCCTGCTGCACCATAAAAGTGCCGGTAGGGGTTACTGTATACGCATTCAGTCCATCAGCAGAACTTAGTTTAGCAGCCTGCTTATTGGGCAGATAGAGGGTAACGGGATAACCTTTGTCAACGTCAACGCCCGCTGCATTTTCAATACCCGCACCTACAACCAGTTGTGGTGTTTCTATTGTACCGGTTGCGAATTTTCCACGGGGTATGTGGCTACGCATTTTGTTGATGGAGGTATATTGTTCATCCACCCCTTTTACCGATACAATGGTTTGAAAGGCACCGTTTAACACCGCTTTCTCTTCAGCCACAAAACTAATAACGGCAACACCTTTTGTGTTTTTTATCTGCTGCACCTGTGCGGGAGACATATGGAATGTTTTTCCGCGGGCGGGTACAATGCGCATGTCGGCATAAAAATCTGCATACAATCCTTTTACCAGGTCTTCGAAACCATTGAATACGCTTAATACAATGATCAGGGCCGCACTACCTACAGCAATAGCCATGATACTGATCCACGCAATGATATTAATGGCATTCGTAGATTTACTGGATCTGAAATATCGCCAGGCGAAGAGGAGGTTCAACGGTTGAGGATTTTTTTAATTGCAAGGTTTGTAAAATGGCAAATGGAAATTACGAATTACGAGTTCATCAACCGTAATTCCTAATTCGTAATCCTTAATTAATCAATTATTCCTGCTCCGGTGTTTTCTCATCATTTATTTTCTTCAGAATTTCTTCCATTTTGAAAACATAATCCAGGGTATCATCCAGGTAAAAATGCAAAACAGGTATCCGGCGCAGTTGGTGTTTTACCCTGTCGGCCAGTTCTTTTTTTATTTCCCATGCCCTCGATTCGATTGTTTTCATCACACCCGGCGCATCTTTTACCTGAAAAAGGCTCAGGTAAATACGTGCCTCCAGCAGATCGGGTGTTACTTTTACTGATGAGATGGACACCATTCCGCCATCCAGCATACTCAGGCCTAATCGCCTGAAAATATCATTCAGCTCTTCCTGCAAGGCTCCGGCCACCTGCCTTTGACGCTTTCCTTCCTCCATATTCTAACATTTGATTGACTGCAAAATTACTTACTTTGCTGAGTTTTAACTGTTTTATCATTTATGAAGCGATTTTCAAGGATACTTTTTTACCTGAGGAGCCAGAAAAGGAATATTGT
>JAYTOS010000507.1:0-4977 GCA_043747705.1 Bacteroidota bacterium | reverse complement strand
TGACTGATCATGACATCAATACTTTTTGGGTATCATCCCACCAGGAAAATACCGTGCTTGTTTTTGAACTGCCACAAAAAAAACAGGTGAACAGTATTGTACTGGAAGAGATGATCAAATATGGCCAGCGTGTACAAGCTTTTACCATTGAAGTATCTGACGGAAACAGTTATCGGAATGTTTTCACAGGTACTACCATCGGCAGAAAAAAGATTGCGGTATTTGAAAAACAGGAGACAGATAAAATAAAGATTACGATCACCCGCGCCAAAGCAGTGCCTGTGTTGAGGGGAGTGGCCGGTTATATGATTAATACATTGTAAGGTTAAGGAAATTTCTGAATGGGATTTCGAAACTTCCCAGTTTCCTGATTCAATAAACTTCCGTTTTCAATTTAGACGTAAAATACAGGCAGCTTCATCCCCGTCTTTCCTTTCCTTTCATGCTTTAATCACTGAGTTCAATGCCTTAATCATATATCGAAATCCTTATAATAAGATATTGGTAGCTTGTTTATCTAAAACCCAACAATATGAAACGATTTTTATTCGCAGCATCCCTGCTGGCAACATTTGCGTTGCAGGCACAAAGGCCACTCACCACCGCGCCCAGTGGCGGCAACAAGAAAGCCATGGTTAGCGAAAGAATTGGCATTACCGATGTGACGGTTCGTTATGACCGTCCCGGGGTAAAAGGCAGGGATGGCAAAATATGGGGGCAATTGGTTCCTGTAGGTTATACCGATCAGAATTTTGGCAGCAGTAAAGAAGCACCCTGGCGGGCAGGTGCCAATGAGTGTACTACTATTGAATTCAGCACGGATGTAAAAGTAGAAGGCCAACCATTGGCAAAAGGAAAATATGGTTTTTTTATCGCGTATGGTACTGAAGAATGCACCTTGATTTTTTCAAAAAATAATACTTCATGGGGAAGTTTTTATTATGATTCTAAAGATGATGTATTGCGGGTGAAAGTAAAACCCATTGCCACAGACCGCACAGTTGAATGGTTGAAATACGAGTTCACCAACCAGACGGAAAGCAGTGCCACTGTAAACCTCTTATGGGAAAAATTAGCTATACCTTTTAAAATAGATGTAGACATCATACAAACGCAACTGGAATCATTCCGTAATGAATTAAGAACAGATATGGGGTTCTTCTGGCTTGGCTGGCAAACTGCCGCACAATGGTGTGTTGACCATAGCACCAATCTGCAACAGGCACTGCAATGGGCAGATACTTCTGTTAACCCAAATGTTCTGGGAGACAGAAATTTTGTTTCACTCTCAACCAAAGCACAGGTATTGGCGAAGTTAGGCCGGAGTAATGAGGCGATCGCACTCATGAAAGAAGCCGTTCCTTTGGGAAATATGAACCAGATACACCAGTATGGAAGATCATTACTTGCTCAAAAACAAAACAAAGAAGCACTGGAAGTATTTAAAACCAATTTCGAGAAGAACCCAAATCAGTTTACTAC
Organism: Bacteroidota bacterium; assembly: GCA_043747705.1. Taxonomy (GTDB): domain Bacteria; phylum Bacteroidota; class Bacteroidia; order Chitinophagales; family Chitinophagaceae; genus Sediminibacterium. Next base: position 3,495 of record JAYTOS010000507.1, on the reverse strand, counting down.
TTTAATAGGAGTGGTCAGGGGTTATTCAGGTGTGGGTGATTATAAGAAAGCATTGGAGTATGCAGAAAAAGCAGTGCCTTTAGCACCCAACCCAGCAAATAAAAGTAACCTCGAGAAAATGATTGGTTTGTTGAAGGAAGGAAAAGATGTAAACTAAAAACACGGCAACTTTTGTGCAAATATTTCTGAGAAGATAAAAGAGTCTGGCAATTCAGTCCTCTTTTTCTTGGTTCTTTTTTATTGAAATAATTCCCCAATTTTCAGCCATCCAAAAAATAAAGTATCTTGCCAGCTATGATAACCTCTACCCCACTTGTAGGCATCATTATGGGCAGCGATAGCGACCTGGGCGTAATGCAGGCCGCTGCAGATATCCTGAAACAATTTGCCATCCCTTTTGAATTGACTGTGGTCTCTGCCCACCGCACACCGTTGCGTATGGTTGACTACGCCACTACCGCCAAAGAAAGGGGCTTACACGTGATCATTGCCGGTGCAGGTGGTGCCGCGCATTTACCGGGGATGGTGGCTTCTATCACCACATTACCCGTAATTGGCGTACCCATTAAATCTTCCAACTCAATAGATGGTTGGGATTCTGTACTCTCCATTTTACAAATGCCCAATGGCGTACCAGTGGCAACCGTTGCATTGAATGCAGCAAAAAATGCCGGCATACTGGCTGCGCAGATTATCGGAACTACCAATGCCAGCATAGCTGCTGCCATTGCCCACTATAAACAGGAACTGGGACATGAAGTAAGTAGTAAAGTAGCCAAGCTTAAAATGGATTGGCCGAATGGATTTGATGAATAGAAAGCACCCCGATTATTTCCCCCATTGTTTGCATAGCGTTGATCGTTATTTCAAAACAGATACTGTTTTGGAAAAAAATATCAGGCCCTTTTCGAAGAGTTTATAAGGAGCGGAACTATTAACCAAAATAAATTTATTGATAACATCCCATGGAATACCAGGAAATTTGGGTTCTTCGACCTGAATAAGAATGCGATATTTATGGTAGAGGAAATAAACTGGTTTATTGATGATAAAAAACAAAACGTTAATATTTTTCCATTGACCCCACAGAATAAAATGGGGGAATATTTTGTAACAGAAAAGGATAAGGATTACCAATAGGCAACCTTTATCTTTTTTAAATACTATTCATTCCATATGCTACTTTTTACCTACTGCACTTTTGCAGTTACCTGCCCCCGTACTTCACCGGATGCATTGGCAGTTGTTGCAAGTATGTAATAACACTTACCTGCTAATAATTGAGCTTCCTGGTCGGCATTCAAGGTAATACTGCTTGAAAAGCTGCCATTTGCTGTTAAACCACTACCCAGCGACCAGGCTGTAATTGACGTACCCACCTGACCCGCCAGACCTGTATACAGGCCACCCGTAATAGGCGCCCCGGTAAGGTTGGCCCATGTGGTGGTATAGGTCATTATTTTTGAGCTTGCATTATAGGTACCCGAGAAAGTTCCGGAACCATTACTATTACTGCTGGCCGGCACAGCCTGTGCACCACTAGCATTGCCACTTAGTGAATACGATACTGAAGCACTGATGCCTGCATCACTTTTTGTACAACCAGAAAAAAATAAAGCTGCGGCAAATACTAAAGAGCTAAGTATCGCTACACCGCCAATTCTTTTAAATGAAACTTGCATAATAAATGGTTTTAATTAAATAATATACCCTCGCTTTTAACAGGGTCTTTGTTTGGATTGTAAAATTCATGCCATATATGAACAAATTTCGATTTTTAAAAAAAGAGCGAATTCTACTATTTATTTTCACAATTCAGTAACCTTTAACCAAATTCATTAACAGGATTTTATGATGCATTTGTTCATACCACTTGCATTTAAAAATAAAATAATGAATAAAAATGCATTTTAAACCTCCGCTACTCTTTTTAATATATGTATGAGGATAAGCCAGTTTTTACTATATGTGTAAACCAATATCTCCTGCCCCATAAAACATCTTCCCAACCAATGCTTACTGTTTAATGAACACTGGTTTTTACGCACGTAACCCGCCAAAATCAGTGATTAATGCAACTTATTAAGTGAAATGTGTAATACTTTCCGTAGTTCATTAACAGAATTTTGCGCAGTATTTGTTACGCCAATTTTTAAAACGTGACACTACATTTTAAACTTCTATTATGAAAAAAAATCCCTTATCAACCCAGCTTACCCTTTTACAAACATGTAAGAGTTACGTGAGGCTTTTCAACAATAAATGGCTTATCGCGTTCCTGCTGGTCATTTTTGCAGCCGGCTGTAAAAAAGTTACCGAAGTATCAGGAATTGTTAATGTTTGCCCTGTAGTAGTCTCAACTGACCCCCTTGATAAAGCGGTTGATGTTGCACTTGGTAAATTAATTTCAGTAACCTTCAATACTGATATAAACCCGACCACAGTTAATGCTGCTTCATTCAGTATTAAACAAGGTTCCCAAATTATTTCCGGAACCGTTGCACCTACAGCTAATGCTGCAGTTTTTACATTTAAACCGGATGCTCCCCTTTTACCTTTTACTAAGTACACTGGTACTATTACAACCACCGTTACAGATAAATTCCGTACGGCAATGGTTGCTGATTATGTATGGACATTCACTACCATTCCTCTGCTAACGATATCAGCTAGTCCTTCTGCAGGCGGAACCGTTGTTGGTGCAGGAACATTTGCACAGGGATCAACCGTTACAGTAAATGCTACACCAAATACAGGTTATACATTTACCAGCTGGACAGATAGTGGAACCACTACCATAGCATCAGCCAGTCCAAGCTACCAGTTTAAAATGGCTGGAAACAGAGCATTGGTAGCAAACTTTACCCTTATTCCACCTGCTAAATTTGCAGTTGTCTTATCATCTAATCCTGCTGCAGGCGGATCAACCTACGGCTCAGGTTCTTATGATGTAGGTTCAACGGTAACAGTAATCGAATCACCAAATCCCGGGTATACCTTTGTTAACTGGACAGAAAACGGTACTGTTGTTTCTACCAGTTCAAGTTTCCAGTTTACAATCGCAGGTAACAGAACTTTTGTTGCAAACTTCACTATCATACCTGCCTTACAATTTGCGGTTATACTATCTTCCAGCCCTGCTGCAGGTGGTACCAACACAGGATCAGGCTCATATACTGCCGGAACTTCTGTTACGATAACGGCCTCGCCCAATACCGGATACAGTTTTGTGAGTTTCACAGAAAACGGGAGCGTTATTTCTACCAGTTCCAGTTTTACTTTCCCAATCAATTCAACCAGAACAATCGTTGCTAATTTCCTAATAAATACTTTTACGTTAACGGCAACAGCAAATCCTGCCGGGGGTGGAACCATAACAAAAAACCCGGATCAACCGAAATATGATTACGGCACACAGGTACTGCTTACCGCAACACCTGCTACAGGTTATACATTTACCAACTGGACTGAAAATGGAACGGTTGCTTCAACAAG
>JAYTOS010000506.1:0-5597 GCA_043747705.1 Bacteroidota bacterium | reverse complement strand
TTTATTCAAGTGCAGACCCGATGTTTCAGCAAATGGCATTTTCACAATAAATGTACTCCCTTTGCCTAATTCACTCTCCACTTCTATAACACCTTGGTGTTGTTGAATAATATGGTTCACATAACTTAACCCAAGGCCATACCCTTTTGTATTGTGCCTGTTGCCACTGGGTACGCGAAAAAATTGTTCAAATATTTTTGTTTTATATGCATCCGGGATACCAATTCCGTTATCATTTACCTGCAGTTCAAAATAAGCTGTATGCCGGATAAGTCGAACGGTAATATGAGGGTTCTCTTTACTATATTTCAGTGCATTATCCAACAGGTTATAAATTACGCTGGTGATATGCAGTTTATCAGCATCCATCATAAAATTCTGCCCGGTGGTTTTCAGGTGGGTGATTGCTTTTTGTTTATCAAACTGGAGTTTCATTGAAAGCATAACTTCTTCCACCAGTTTTTGCAGGTCAAACGACTCTTTCTGTAAACTGATCTCATGGTTTTCGAACATGGAAAGTTTCAGCACTTTATCTACCAGCAGGCTTAAGCGCTGTAATTCGGCTGCAGAAATATCAAGGTATTCTTTTGTACGTTCGGGACTTTCCAATTCACCAAAATTGCGGAGGGCTTCTATTTCTACGTTTACAGTAGCAATGGGCGTTTTTAGTTCATGGGTAATGTTACTGATGAAATCGTTCTTGATAACCGTAAGCCGTTGCTGCGCCAGCAGGTTTCGGTATAAAAAAATAAATGCGATAGAAGTAAATACAATCAGTAATAGTGAGAATAATATGTGAGATGATATTTTTTTTATTAAATAACCGCCTGGGTTTTCAAATTCAGCCTGGTACCAATATGGATGAACAAATCAAACAATGGTCGGACTGGTTCGGAACTGTATTGCCGAACTGGTATTTTTTCGGTGAAGGGAATCGTCTTTACCCATTTTTATCGCAAAGCGGATGGGGATTCCCGCTTTTAATAACTCTTTTTTATATGCAGCGTCTAATTGGGTAATCTGGATGGTATCATCAAGTGCTTTCCCGTCTGTGATCATCCTGATAAAAGCCTTTTCAGGATGCTGCCTATCAAATCTTACATCAACTTTTGCATTTGACCTTCGGGCAAAAGGCCCATCTTTTACTTTTGCTACCGGCATTCGCCCTACAAAATTTATTGAGGGAATTATTTTCTGCTGATGTGGATATATTGTATCATTTTTGTTACCGTTGTATGTAACTGCCATTTTAATTCCCATCCCATTGGCCATTTCACGTATTAGTGACGTATCTGTAATAGGAGGCAATCCCCTCTCATGCTCTTTTGCCAAAATAGCCGCTAACTCAGGAGGCATTGGGCCATCTTCCATTTTTACGAGTTTCCCATTTTTTAAATAATTACTATCCTTATTACGATTGCTTATTACAAACACCTTGGTTAAATGTACATCATTGGTATCTTTTTTTTTGATACCTGTATCTTTTTTTATTTCGGAAACCTGCCGCCTCAAAGCATTCACGGCATTAAATACAAACAGATTATTCCCGGGTTTTTGTTTGTAAATGAGGGTATCCGCTTTAAACCGTTCTACCTGCATATTATATACAACATCCCTGAACAGGCCATTTGTTTCTTTCTTTAATGTTTGCTTCTCATCTTTATAAAGCTTGTTCAGCCAATATGATTGTAATGCTACGATCATCAGGATAACAGCAATTAGTAGTACCCGGGATATGTTTAATTTATTCATCCGCATATATTCATGGCAAAGATAATTGTCCATTTTCCCAAGCTCCCTTTTTATTAACCTAAATTAATCTTTGTGCAAGAATGCTTAACACAGGCGGGGGTTAGCTTTGAAGCATAAAACTGATTGATATGAAAAGAACATTTATTCTGTTAACAGGCTTGTTATGCCTTTCTGCCTTACAGGCACAAATGAAAGCGGGTGCGGTTATTTATGAACGCAAGATCAACATGCACAAAACTATCCAGGATGAGCAGATGAAAGCCATGATACCGGAGTTCAGGACCAGTAAGCACATGTTGTTATTCAGCGATAGCATATCGGTGTATAAAATGGTACCTTAAGATGAAGCACCCGATCCTTTTGCAGGTGGGGGTGGTGGGGTTCGTATGGTTATCCGGGGTGGTAGTGACAGTGGTGATTTATATAAAAATTTCACACAGGCTAAATCCATTCAAACCTCGGAGTTGGGTGGCAGAAATTTTTTGATCATAGATACCATTCAGCAACAACACTGGAAAATGAGCAATGATACCAAACAGATACTCGGTTATACCTGCCATAAAGCTACCAGAAAAGTGATGCAGCCACCAGCAGGTATGAGACGAATGGTGATGATGGGCGGCGGTGCAACAAAACAAGATACCACCGCTACACAAGGCAAGGCAAAAGAGATTGAGGTGGTTGCCTGGTATGCAGATAATATCATCAGTCCCGTTGGGCCGGAAAGTTATGGACAGTTGCCCGGTGTGATTTTACAGTTAGATGTAGACAATGGCACAACCGTTTATAACGCCACAGAAGTTAAAAAAACAGTGGATCAAAAAGACCTCAGAGAACCCAAGAAGGGCAAAGTGGTTACCCGCGCAGAATACATGAAAATGATGACCGAACTAATGGGTGGCCAGATGCAGGGTGCTGGGTTTAGGATGAATAATAATTAATGTATTGTTTGATTGATATTAAAAACCAGTAAATGATTAGTGGCCGGCTCAATATCAATGACCTCTTCCTTTTCAAAAAAATCTCCTCTTCGTATGAGGGGATTTTTTATTAGGCATACCAGTAAACTGTAGTCATTTGTTGAGCTAAGGATTATTTCAGGTCCTAACAATGGCTATGAGTGAAGGTTGAGATGTGCAACGCAACAAAGCTTAACCAGTAGCCTGAAGCCGGGCGAAATGATACCCATAAGACTTCAAAAAGACCCTGCCCGGACCAGGATACAATTGACCGTATCAATATCCCCTGTGTAACTCGCTAACCTCTGTATCTTTGTGTTGAGCTTTAATTACTAAAGCTTTAGTGCTTTTTTTAACACAGAAAGCACGGAGCATTAAGGAGGTTCACAGAGGGAAGGGATACCGGGTTTATTTTTCATGAGTATTATTCAATACTATTTTATCATGTCTGAGTTTTTGTTATTCCCATGCTAAATGCTATAGATAATGATTACGCAGACTTTCATTTAATCATACATCAAATCCACGAAATCTGTGCTAAAAAAATCCTACCCCTTTAGGAATAGGATCATTGTATATAAAAAACTGAGTGCCGTTTTTTAGAAAGTTCGGATCATAATCCTTGGACCGGTAGCGGTATTTCCTGCTTTGTTAAGGCTGAACGTAAAGCTTAACAGGAAGTATTGCTGTAAAACATTATAGCGGGTATCTTCAATATAATTCTGGTTTGCGTTGCGGCTTACACCCTGGTTCTGGTTCAACAGGTCAAAGGCACTGAACTTAACTTCTGCCCGTTTATTCTTTAAAAATCCTTTAGCTACCGATGTGTTCCAGAAAGTCACTTTTGTATTGTAGCCATCGGCACGGCCGGTATTAATAGTGTAGCTGAGGTTATTATTAACCACCAGCCCCCATGGCAAATAATTGGTCATATCCATACCGTATACCTGCTGCAGGTAATTAGCATTCAGCTGTGGTTGAAGTGAATATTTGGCTTTACTGATATTGAGCCTGGCAGTGGCCTGGATATCTACTTTTCTTTCGAGTGAAAAATTATAACTGAGATTAGGGCTCAGGCTGATATTGTCAATTTCGTTTCTATTACCGTTTACAAAACTGATGTTATGGATAATATTACTTCCCATCCCGAGATCAACCCTTGATTTCAGTTTCTTTAAAGGGAATCCTGCATTCACATTACCAAACAATACATAATTGCCGTCCGCATTTACCTTCATGGTTACCCTTGATCCATTCGCCTGTATAATATCTGCATTCACAATAGCATTGGCAACTTTGGATGCGGCGATAAAAGCAAAGAAATTTCTTTGCGTATACATATTGGTTGAAAAATAATTCAGATTCAATGATTGTGTGTAGCTGCGTTTTAGGTTGGGATTACCCGTATAGGTATTCAACGGGTCGCTCACATCTGATATGGGCTGCAATTGCGAGGTAGTCGGTTGCGCCGTTGAAGTGGTATAATTCAGGTTCAGACTCCTTGTACTGTTCATGCGGTATTGTATACTGGCATTGGGTAATGCATCGGTGAAGGTTTGTTTGATTACATTTCCATTGGTATTATTCGTGCTCAATAAAGTTGCCGGCTGCAATGAACTTCCCGAGGCAAAATTCATTTTTTTCTGGTTCGAACGGAAGTTTAAACTTCCACCCGAATACGTGTATTCGCTTTTAAAGTCATTACTGAGCAACGCATTGGCCTGGTCGTATTTACCGGAAGTACCACTGTAATCAAATGTTTTTCGTTTACTGTCGCCCACATTGGTATTATAAAACCCACTTACTTCTACCAGTGATCTTTTACCAATGGGTTCTGTGTACACAAGGTTTCCGCCAAAGCTGCGGGTTACCGCATCGCGGTTATTTTTCTGGTTAGTGATAGAGTCTTTTAAGGCTACCCCTGCATTATAAAAAGTATTCCGGGATACAGGTCGTTGTTTTCTTTGCTGTCGTTATATGCCAGGCTGATGGTACTTGACAAGATTCTGCCTTTTTTCTTAAATCTTTTCCGGTATAGGGCATTGCCACCAAAATTAAAGGCATCCGAATGCGTATTTTTATCGGTTGATCCATCATTCAGTTTAATCCCTTTTGCATCTTTTGTTACGTAATTGGTTGTAGAACGTGTATCGGTTTGCTGTACGGTAAACTGTGGCGTAAACTTGATAGAATTAAAGCTGTCAATCTTACTGTCTATACTCATATTCAACCGCTGCTGTTTATTAATTCGTGCTGTGCTGCTGTTATTGGTAAGAAAAGTAGAATTGTTTCCCGGTATCAGGTTTTCGCGGTTAGTGGCCCTGTCTGTTCTAAGGTCAATATTGCTACCCATGCCGCTCATATTAAAATCTGTTTTTTTATTCCAGGTATCGTTGTAGTTAATGCCACCTGCAATTGTTGTTGCCACACCTTGCTGGTTTTGCCCCTGCCCGGTAACCGGCAAACCATTATCTTCTCCGCCACCTCCTGTTCTGATGGTGATGCCGCCACCACTCCGCATGCCTCTTGATAGTTCACCGGTGAAATTCAGGATATCTGTTATAGAAAACCCTTGCCGGTTGGTATTATTTCCCATACCTATTAAAGAGAACTGCTGATCGCCTTTAAATTTATTGATATTGGTTTGTCCGTCGTACCGCTCATTTGTTCCGGCACCTACAGTTGCCCTTCCAAAAAGGGCATTGTTCCTGTCTTTTTTCAATTTCAGGTTAATGGCCTTTTCGCTTTGCCCATCATCAACGCCTGTAAATTCTGCCCGGTCGCTTTTCTTATCAAATACCTGCACTTTATCAATAGCATCGGCATCCAGGTTTTTGGTGGCCATTTTAGGGTCGCCGGTAAAAAATTCTTTGCCGTTTACCAGTA
>JAYTOS010000505.1:0-1445 GCA_043747705.1 Bacteroidota bacterium | reverse complement strand
TACTGTAACCATTATCAATAACACAACCGTCACGATCAAATAATGTAATCTGTACTTTGAATTTGGTTTAAACATGTGTTACTACTTTTATCATCTTCCGAACATCTCATCATCTTTATCAATCCTGCTCTGGTCTTCTACAGGATATTGTTTTCTCATGGGGAAATAATCCATCTCATCAACATTTAATATCCTGATAAGATTTGGATGACCAACAAAGTTTACACCGTAAAAATCGTAAGTCTCCCGTTCCATATGATTGGCTGCACTGTACAATGCGGTAGCACTGTACACATCCGGCTTTTCAATATCAGCAAATACTTTAAATCTTATCCGTACATTATCAACCAGGTTGTGCAGGTGATAAACTACGGCCAGTTCGGCTCCTTTATTATCGGGATAATGAACAGCCTGCAAATCGGTTAAAAACTGAAATCTCAGTTCTGCATCATCATATAAAAACTGAAGCACTTTTAAATTGAGGTCTTTGGGTGCTGTAAAAGTGAGCATACCATAAGGCTCCTGCCAACCGGTTAATTGATCAGGGAATTTTTCAGTCAGTTTTAGTTGTATGGTTTCGTTTGTCATAACAGCCCCCTCCATCTCCCCCCGAGGGGGAGGGTTTTGAACAGTTCAATAATTTGAAAATTAATTATTTTATAAAGCCTCTTTAAGCCTCCCCACGGGGGAGGTTTGGAGGGGCCTATTGTATCCCATATCCAGCTAATAATTCCTTATACTGGTCACTATTTCTTCTCCTCAGCCCTTCAGCATTTACCAGGTCCTGTATCTTCAAAAAGCCATCTAATACAGCTTCGGGCCTTGGCGGACAACCTGGTACATATACATCCACCGGGATGATTTGATCTATGCCCTGCAAAACGGAGTAACTGTCAAAAATTCCGCCTGAACATGCACATGCCCCCATGGCTAAAACCCAACGTGGCTCTGCCATTTGCAGATAAACCTGTTTTACTATTGGTGCCATTTTCTTGGCAATGGTACCCATCACCATCATCAGATCGCACTGGCGTGGCGAAAAACTCATCCGTTCTGCTCCAAACCTGGCCAAATCATAATGACTGGCAGCTGTGGCCATAAATTCAATACCACAACAGCTGGTTGCAAAAGGCAGGGGCCAAATGGAATTTTTACGGGCCAGACTAACAACCTTTTCTAAATTGGTTGCCATAAAGCCTTCGCCCATGTATCCTTCCGGAATACCTTCGAATTTTATGTAATTATTATATTGTACCGGACGACTCATAAATTCAATTGATTAAATTCTTATCATAAAAATTGGCAATGGGCAACAGGCAATTTGCAAATTGCCTATTGCATATTATTCTTCCCACTTCAAAGCCCCTTTCTTAAAAATATAAACCAACCCTGCTATAAATAAAGAAACAAACATTAACACAGCCATAAAGCCCTCCCATTTCAAT
>JAYTOS010000504.1:0-1241 GCA_043747705.1 Bacteroidota bacterium | reverse complement strand
CGATAAGGATTAATTAATTCTCGCCAAATACGTTTTTAGGTAATTCATTTTTCTTGATATATTATGGTATCTTTAGTAACTAACAAAAAAGGTACTTTTTGAACATCCTATCCTTCATTGATTATGTGAGCCAAAATCTTTCCTTTCAGGTCCTTTGGGGAGCCTGCAAGCCAATTCATTCTTCATTCTGACAGCAGAGTGCAATATTTCAGTAGTATGTATGTAAACCGATTGCAGGCCTAACAAATCCGAATCTCTATGACGGAGAATGGTGATATATTAGAAAACGCGGCAGCAGAAAGGATTAAGGGTATCACTAAAGAAGAATATGTAAATTATTACAACATAAGGGCAAACAAACAGTAGGATATGCAAAAAAACCATTTTGGAACAATATATAAATGAAAACAAAAAAAGACCTTATAAAAAAAGATAAGCCTGTAATCAAGTCCCTTAACCTATTCCCTGTTGTGGGCATTGGCGCCTCTGCAGGCGGGCTTGATGCATTTAAAAAGCTGCTTAAAGCTATTCCCGACAATTCAGGAATGGCATATGTACTGGTGCAGCATTTAGACCCTAACCACGAAAGCCTGTTGCCTGAAATCCTACAGAAAGTGACCAATATTCCGGTATTGGAAATTGCTGATGATATTAAAGTGCTTCCTGACCATATTTATGTTATCCCCAGCAATAAAATGTTGGTGGCCACAGATGGTATTTTACTACTTGCCCCGCGCCCTGCAAAAGGTAAAAACGAACGCAACCTGCCTATTGATCTTTTTTTTACCTCGCTGGCAGAGGTGCACCAGGAGCATGCAATAGGCGTGGTGTTATCGGGCACTGCTTCGGATGGCACACTGGGATTAAGAGCCATAAAAGATTATGGAGGCATCACTTTTGCCCAGGATGAAGCATCGGCAGAATATGACAGTATGCCTCATAGTGCAGCACAGGCAGGTGTGGTTGACTTTATTCTTCCGCCAGAAGAAATACCCAAAAAATTGTTAGAAGTAACCCGAAAAATAGTACTGGGTGATAGGGAACTACAAAACATTCCAAAGCAGGATGAGGATGTTTTTAAACAAATACTTTCGTTGCTACGCATTCGCAAGGGGGTAGATTTTACCTATTACAAACAAACCACCGTACGCCGCAGAATACTCCGCAGGATGGTGGTAAATAAAAACGAAGAACCGGCTGACTACCTTAAATTTTTAAGGGGAAATACTCCGGAGCAGGAT
>JAYTOS010000503.1:0-1166 GCA_043747705.1 Bacteroidota bacterium | reverse complement strand
TTCCCAGGTTAGGTATCCATTTGCTCAGGCCGTTCTTACTGTCGTTATCAACTGTAATAAAACCTAATGTTTTAAACCCGAGGTATTTAAAATTTTTGTTCAATTCTTTATAGAGCTTAACGGCATGCGCATTATTGCCTACGATCAGCGTATTAAAAAAAATATCACCTTTTATCAGGGATTTCTTTACCAGGCGAAGGAGGAAACTTCTTCCGGCAAAAACAAGGATGAATTGCAGCCCATAATAGGTAATCAGTAAACTGATAGTATTGATGCCCAGATCGGCAGGTATCATAAACAACACCAATGCGCCGATAAAAGTAGATACCAATGTAGAAGTTAATTCATTCAACCTCGACTTCTCATACAATGACCTGTGATAACTGCCCGCAAATGCATAAAACAGTACCCAGCCTGCCGATAATAAAAGTGCCTGTTCAAAAAAGTGTTGGTTAATACTGAGCGACCGGATTATTTTGGTAAAAATGAACCAGGCAATTACAGAAAAAATGTAATCGCTGATGATGTACCGGGTTATGTTCTTTTTTCGGTCACTCATTGGGTTTAACGAGGATACTGGTATTATTTATTTTGTCTAATATCTGGTGTGCAACTTCCATCGCAAGGAAGCCATCTATTTCACTAACGATGGTAGGTTTGTTATTAACAATGGAATCAACAAAAGCTTCCAGTTCGAGTTTGATAGCGTTCAATGGTTCAATAGTGGGACTCGCAATTGCAATGGTTTTCTTACCATTTTGTGTTTCAATATCAAATGAGAAAACATTGGTATCAGTTGGTTGCTTTAGCTTGATGATCTCTGTTTTCTTTTCCAGAAAATCAATACCCAGATAAGCATCTTTCTGAAACAAACGCATTTTGCGCATTTTTTTCATACTGATGCGGCTGCTGGTTAAATTGGCAACGCATCCGTTATTAAATTCTATTCGTACGTTGGCTATATCGGGTGTTTCAGTCATTACTGCTACCCCGCTGGCCGAAATATTTTTTACATCACTTTTAACCAGGCTGAGAATGATATCAATATCATGAATCATCAGGTCGAGTATTACACTTACTTCGGTACCCCTTGGATTAAACTGTGCCAGCCTGTGCACTTCAATGAACATGGGGTTCAGGTTCATGTTTTTAATAGCCAGGTAAGC
>JAYTOS010000502.1:0-11923 GCA_043747705.1 Bacteroidota bacterium | reverse complement strand
TTAGCACGTCCTACCGACCAGATCCGTCACCGTGCAATGCATGGACTGTATCGTTCATTGGTTAGCAACATGGTAAAAGGTGTAACTGACGGATATAAGAAAGACCTTGAATTAGTGGGTGTGGGTTTTAAAGCAGCTAATACAGGTAATGTATTGGACCTTGCTTTAGGATATTCTCACAATATCATTTTCGAAATACCAAAAGAATTGAAAGTTGCTACCCTTACAGAAAAAGGGCAGAACCCGAAGATCATGCTGGAAGGTATTGATAAACAACTGATCGGCCAGGTAGCGGCTAAATTACGCAGCTTACGTAAACCTGAACCATACAAAGGAAAAGGTGTGAAATATGCAGGTGAGATACTGAGAAGGAAAGCAGGTAAGGCAGCGGGTAAATAATAAACAATAAACAAACTCCCGGCAGAATCGGAAGTTATAAATAAAAAACAATGGGTAAATTAATTCAAAGGCAGAAAATCAGGTACCGCATCCGTAAAAAGATTTCTGGTACAGCGGTAAAACCGCGTTTATCTGTATTCAGGAGTAATGCTGAGATCTATGCTCAATTAATTGATGATGATAATGCGGTAACATTGGTAGCTGCCTCATCAAGAGATAAAGATATTGCTGCACAAAAAGTTACCAAGATTGAAAAATCAAAACTCGTAGGTGCCGCGGTTGCCCGCAAAGCCATTGAGTTAGGTTTATCAACCTGTGTATTCGACAGGGGTGGTAACCTGTATCACGGCCGCGTTAAATCCGTAGCTGATGGTGCAAGAGAAGGTGGTCTTCAATTTTAATTTGCTAACAACAATTAATCGTTAGATAAATGTCTAAAGTAAACGTAAATAAGGTAAAATCCGGTGGCGAACTGGAACTGAAAGATAAAGTTGTTGCCATTAACCGCGTAGTGAAAACTACCAAAGGTGGCCGTACTTTTAGCTTCTCAGCATTAGTAGTGGTAGGTAATGAAAATGGTGTAGTTGGCCAGGGTATGGGTAAAGCAAAAGAAGTACAGGAAGCAATTGCCAAGGGTATTGAAGATGCAAAAAAGAACCTGGTTAAAGTACCTATTATGCACGGTACCATTCCTCACGAACAGTGGGCGAAAGAAGGTGCTGCCAAAGTATTGATCAAGCCAGCTGCGCATGGAGCTGGTGTAATTGCCGGAGGCAGTATGCGTGCCGTTTTGGAAAGTGCTGGTGTTACAGACGTATTGGCAAAAAGCTTAGGCTCTGCCAATCCGCATAACGTGGTAAAAGCTACCATCAAAGCATTGGGCCTTTTAAGGGAACCTATACAGGTAGCCAAGCACCGCAGTTTGAAATTGAGTAAAGTATTTAATGGATAATATCTGTCGTCAGTCGTCAGTCGTCAGTCGTCAGTTCACAAATGATAGATATCATGAAAAAAATAAAAATAACACAGGTTAAAAGCGGGATTGACAGATCTGAGCGTCAAAAGCAAACTTTGATCGCTTTAGGTTTAAAAAAAATGAACGCATCTAAAGAAGTAGAAGCTACTCCGCAGATCCTTGGTATGGTTAATAAAGTTAGCCATTTGGTGAAGGTGGAAGAGCTTAATTAATTTGAAAATTTGGAAATGTGCTAATTTGAAAATGAGTCAACCTTAAAGGCTTGATTCATTTTTCTTTTCCGAGCTCATTTTCAAATTTTCAAATTGCTAAATTTTCAAATTAACACGCGAGGGGTGATTCCCCGTAAGTTCAAAATCAATACAAAATGAAACTACACACACTCAAGCCCGCAGAAGGCGCAACACACAAAGCAATCCGTATCGGTCGTGGGGAAGCTTCAGGTAAAGGTGGTACATCTACCAAAGGTAACAAAGGTGGACAGAGCCGTGCCGGTTACAAAAGCAAAATGGCACATGAAGGCGGACAGATGCCAATCCAGCGTCGTATCCCCAAGCGTGGGTTTAAGAATATTAACCGCGTTGAATATAAAGTGTTCAACTTAGGACAGATTGACCAGCTGGTTGAAAAATATGCGTTTACTGAATTTACTTTGGAGAACCTTTACATCAATGGTTTGATCAGCCGTACCGATAAAGTAAAATTATTGGCTACCGGTGAATTGAAAGCTAAACTTTCTTTCAAAGTAAATGCTGCCAGTGATAAAGCGAAAGGTGCTATTGAAGCAGCCGGCGGTACCGTTGAAATAATCAAATAATTTTAACGTAAATTGCCAGACGCAAAGAAAAGGCGTGGCTTCGTTGGTTTTTGAGTATTAACTCTTTCAATTGCATTTAAGTGAAAAAATTAGTTCAGACTTTACAAAATATTTGGGCCATTGAAGAACTGCGCAACAAGATTGTTGTTACGCTTGCTTTGGTTTTTACTTACAGATTGGGTAACCACATTGTGTTGCCTGGCCTTGATCCGAATAAGATCGCGGTGGCGCAGCAATCTGCTAAAAGCAATGGCCTGTTAGGTATCTTTGATATGTTTGCAGGCGGCGGTTTTTCACAGGCATCTATCCTTGCCCTGGGTATTATGCCCTATATCTCTGCTTCTATATTCATGCAGTTAATGACCATACTGGTTCCTCAATTGCAGAAAGTACAGAAAGAAGGCGACAGCGGCCGCAAGAAAATTAACCAGTGGACACGTTACCTTACCGTAATTGTTACTGTTTTCCAGGCGGGTGCTTATGTAGCTTATTTGAACAGTCCCGGATATGCAGAAGCCATCCTTCCTGCATATAAAGCTTTCTTTGGCTTTTCAACCGTGATCACGTTAACAGCGGGTACTTTGTTTGTAATGTGGTTAGGTGAGAAAATACAGGATAAAGGATTGGGTAACGGTACTTCTATTATTATCATGGTAGGTATCCTCTCGAGGTTACCACAATCCATCATTCAGGAGTTTGTTGCGAAAGGACAGAAAAGTGGTGGTGGTATGCTGATCTTTTTAATTGAGATCGCTATCCTGGTTGCCATTGTGATGGGATTAATTATTTTGGTGCAGGGTGTTAGAAAAATACCTGTTAACTATGCCAAGCAGATCATCGGCAACCGCCAGTTTGGTGGTGCACGACAGTTCCTGCCAGTGAAAGTAAACAGCGCAGGTGTTATGCCTATCATTTTTGCACAGGCCATCATGTTCCTGCCAACACTTGTATCGTTTACCAATATTGATTCTGCACAGGGTATTGTAAAAATATTTAATGACCATAGTAATGCATGGTACATGCTTATCTATTCTGTAATGGTGATAGGATTTACCTTCCTGTATACAGCATTGATATTTAATCCGAAACAGATATCTGAGGACCTGAAGCGTAACAACGGATTTATTCCCGGTGTGAAGCCAGGACAACCTACAGCCGATTATATCGGGTCGATTATGGATAAAATTACATTACCGGGTGCTATTTTCCTGGCGTTCGTGGGCATTTTACCAGGTTTTGCACAAAGGTTAGGTGTAACCCAGGGATTCAGTTCGTTCTTTGGAGGTACTTCTTTGTTGATAATGGTGGGTGTAATTCTGGATACCCTGCAGCAAATTGAAACCTACCTGCTGATGCGCCAATATGATGGATTGATGAAGAGCGGCCGAGTGCAGGGAAGACAAACTGTATCGAGTACCACTATTTAATAAAAATATTATCGAACTTTATGAACCTGTCAGGCAATGCCCGGCAGGTTTCTTTTTACCATGACGCGACGAAATAATATGATGATACACAAAACAGAGGCTGAAATTGCTTTGATGAAAGAAGCTGCAACACTGGTTAGTAAAACACTAACTGAGGTGGCTAAAGTATTAAAGCCCGGTATGACCACTTTGCAGGTAGATAAAATCTGTGCTGATTTCGTGAATGATCATAAAGCTGTTCCATCTTTTTATAATTACCGTGGTTACCCGCATAATGTATGTACATCGGTGAATGATGTAGTAGTACATGGTTTCCCCAATAATGAGCCATTGAAAGCGGGTGATATTGTTTCAGTTGATATGGGCGTGATATTGAATGGCTGGCATGGAGATCATGCCTATACATTTATTTTAGGTGAAGTACCAGATGAAGTATTGCAACTGGTACGCGTAACCAAAGAATCTTTATACAAAGGCATTGAGAAAGCTACTATCAATAACCGCGTGGGAGATATTTCATTTGCCATACAGGACCACACAGAAAGAAAATATGGCTATGGTGTAGTAAGGGAACTGGTAGGACATGGATTGGGCAGAAGTTTACACGAAGACCCGCAGGTGCCTAATTATGGTAAACGCGGCTCAGGGCCAAAGATGAAAGAAAACCTGGTATTGGCTATTGAACCCATGATTAACCTGGGTTCTAAAGAAGTGTATACTGATGATGATGGCTGGACAGTGAGAACACGTGACGGTAAACCTTCTGTACACTTTGAACATGATGTTTGTGTGAAGCGCAACACGGCATTGATATTATCTGATTACAGTATCATTGAAGCGGCTGAAAAAGCAAATGCTAACCTCAATACTTCTTATTATTAGGCTTTGTATCTTACAGGAATAAATTATAGTAAGATGCGTAAATCCATTTTCGCCGGCCTGCTTATATTAATTGTATCCATAGCAACGGCACAAACCCCCGCTATCCGTAAGATACGTTCTTACAGGGAGCAGCATGAAAATAGCTGGATCAGCCAGTACCTTTCCTTCCTGTCTATTCCCAATATCGCATCCGTTCCGTCAGATATGCAGTTAAATTCAGGCAGAATCATGGATCTGATGAAGGAACGTTCTGTTCAGAACATACAACTCTTGTACCCTGTTACTAAAAATGCACCACCCGCAGTTTATGGAGAAATGATGGTGGCCGGTGCAAAGCAAACCATCATCTTTTATGCGCACTATGATGGCCAGCCTGTTGACAGTACCAAATGGGCAAAGGGCTTACACCCATTTAAACCTGTTATCATTAATGGACCTTTACAAGCGCAGAATGAGTTCGTGGCTTTTTCGGATACGGTAAAAATTAATCCTGAATGGCGTATTGCCGGAAGGGGCGCATCTGATGATAAAGCCGGTGTAATGGCCATCCTGCTTGCGTTTGAGGCAATGAAAGCTTGTGGTCTCACACCCATCTATAATATTAAATTTTTTTTTGAGGGAGAGGAAGAAGCGGGCTCAACTCATTTAAATGAGATATTACAAAAGTATGAACCCCTTCTCCAATCAGATCTTTGGATTATTTGTGATGGCCCTGTTCATCAATCAGGAAAAAAAATGGTTTCATTTGGCGTTAGGGGAGATGCAGGAATGGAAATTACAATATATGGAAGCAAACGGCCATTACATAGCGGGCATTATGGTAACTGGGCACCTAACCCGGCATTACAGCTGAGTAAATTATTGGCATCAATGAAAGATGATGATGGCAAAGTACTTGTGAAAGGTTTCTACGATAAAGTAAAACCATTAACGCTAACTGAAAAAAAGGCACTGGCCGCCGTTCCATCTGTAGATGCGCAGCTAAAAGAAGAATTGGGTTTTATACAGGCTGAAACAAAAAACCAGTCGTTGGTAAATTCTATCATGCTTCCCTCAATTAATATTAACGGGATGCAGAGTGCGGGTACAGGTAAACTGGCCAGTAATGTAATACCCATAACGGCGACAGCTAATCTTGATCTGCGGTTGGTGCCGGGTACTGATTATATAGAACAGCAACAACTTATAGAAGCACATATTCGCCGGCAGGGGTTTTATATTACACATGAAGACCCTACCGGTGATGAGCGTAAACAATACGCCAAGATTACGAAAGTAACATTGAGTAAGGGCTATAATGCCCAACGCACACAGATGGAATTACCCATTGCGCAAAAAATAATTGCCGCTGTCCGTTCAACTACCAATGAGCAGGTGGTTTTATTGCCATCCATGGGTGGCAGCCTGCCTTTGTTTTTGTTTGAGAAGTATCTTTCAGCAAAAACAATAACGGTACCAATTGCCAATCACGATAATAACCAGCATGCAGAGAACGAGAATTTGCGTATACAGAATTTTTGGAGCGGTATTGAAACTATGGCTGCGCTAATGCTTATGAAATAAATTTATGCAGAAAAAACTAGTCGTGATAGGGGGTGGTGCAGCAGGTTTTTTCTGTGCGGTAAACGCCGCCCGGATGAACCCGGATCTGCAGGTAACCATTATTGAAAAATTTAATAAGTTATTAGCAAAGGTTAAAGTAAGTGGTGGCGGTCGTTGTAATACAACGCATGCTTGTTTTGAGATACCTGAGCTGACAAAAAAATATCCTCGCGGACAAAATTTTATTAAAAAAGCATTTCACTGGTTCAATACGAATGATACCATTCAATGGTTTTTAGAAAGAGGTGTTGAGTTGAAAACAGAACCCGATGGAAGAATGTTCCCGGTTTCGAATGATTCGCAGACGATTATTAATTGTTTATTAAGGGAAGCTGATAAATATAAGGTGGAAATCAT
The DNA here is from genome assembly GCA_043747705.1 of Bacteroidota bacterium. Taxonomy (GTDB): domain Bacteria; phylum Bacteroidota; class Bacteroidia; order Chitinophagales; family Chitinophagaceae; genus Sediminibacterium. The sequence goes on along the minus strand of JAYTOS010000502.1, from coordinate 5,463 downwards.
CATGCAGTCTGAAGTAAAAAGTCTGAGGTCTTGCGAAAATGGCTTCGAAATCCAAACCCAAAACGCCCAACGCACAACCAACTATGTTTGCATCGCTTCCGGCGGGTACCCCAAATCCGCAATGTTTGACTGGCTGCGTAAGCTTGGGCATAGTATTGAAGAACCGGTACCTTCTTTATTTACATTTAATATACCCGGTAATAAGATTACTGAATTGATGGGTGTAAGTGTTGAGAAAGCAGGTGTGAAAGTCGTAGGGAGTAAACTGGCTGAAGAGGGCCCTTTACTCATTACCCACTGGGGTATGAGTGGCCCGGCAATATTGCGTTTGTCGGCATGGGGTGCAAGGCAGTTGGCAGAACGTAATTATCATTTTACTATTCTTATCAATTGGTTGCCGGATTATAAAGAGCAAGACCTGCGAAGTGACTGGCAATCATTCCGTGAAGAATATGCTTCACAAAAAACAGGTAGTAAGAATCCGTTTGGTTTGCCCGGCAGATTATGGTTATACCTGCTTTCCTGCAGTGATATCCAACCTGATATACGTTGGGCGGATATGCCATCTAAAGAACAGAATAAACTCATTAAAAATATAACAGCGCAGGAATTTTCCGTTGCAGGGAAAACTACTTTTAAAGAAGAGTTTGTTACCTGTGGTGGTATAAAACTTACTGAGATAGATCCTAATACCATGCAGAGCAAAATACAACCCGGTATTTTTTTTTCAGGGGAAGTAATGGATGTGGATGGCGTTACCGGAGGCTTTAATTTCCAGCATGCCTGGACAAGTGGTTGGATTGCTGCAAAAGCAGTGAGTGAGGCTGCCAGTTCTATACTGTAGGCTTCAGATAATCAGTAAAGAGAAATATTGATCAACTTTTATATAAAGACTGCCATCTCATATTTTTGAAATGGCAGCCTTTGTGTTAGTAAAGCAATCAATAAATATTCTATCCTTTCTTTTTAGCAGCAGCCTTATTTTGCTTGTAACGCATATCAGGCGTACCATCTTTTTTCAAAGGCCCGACGGCCTTGGCAGCATCTTTATTTTGCTTGTAACGCATGTCTGGTGTACCATCTGCTTTCATTTTACCGGCAGTAGCAGCGGGCTTTGCCGCAACGGCGGGGGTAGGTTTTGTAGCTGGGGTCATTTTTGTAGCAGCAACAGGTTTCACCGCAGGGGTAACCATTTTTGCTTTTGATTTTTTATCCTGGGCAAAAGAAAATGATGCCATACACACTACCGCAGTAAGGGCCAAAAGAATTTTTTTCATAAAGATTGTTTTTTGATGTGTACTAATATACTCAGTTATGCTGGATTTTTTAATAACTGACTGTTTTAACTTTTATTTAAAACAGATAATTGCTTAACAGGATAGCCTCTCGTTGGATATTAATTTTTTATATATCACTTGCTGAAACACCCTACTTATAACCGGACCGGCGCTAAAGACAGTCGAAAGATTTACAGAACGCAATTCTTTGGGCAATTGCAGGCGTATTTGTAAGTGCCAAAAATTATATTTATCTTATGGATTAAATTTGATTATATGAGAAAAGTAAGTGATATCCTTCGCCGCAAAGGTAATCGGGTTACTGCTGTTTCCCCTGGTACAACTGTTATTGAAGCACTGCAGATTATGTCTGATCAGAATATTGGTTCCGTACTGGTGATGGAAAAAGATGCTTTTATGGGTATTATGACGGAACGTGACTATTCCAGGAAAGTAATTTTAAAAGACCGTCATTCCAGTAATACACCTGTAGGTGAGATTATGACCAAAGATTTTCCGCCGGTAAAACAATCTGATTCTATTGAAGCGTGTATGCAGCTTATGTCGGAACACCATATCCGTTACCTCCCCGTGATTGAAAACGGCAGCCTTGCCGGGATCATTTCCATTAATGATGTGGTGACCGAAACGATCCTTAACCAGCAAGAAACCATTTCACATTTACAGAATTATATCCAGTCATAAAATCAGCGGAGTATAATAGTCTTTCAAAGCCTTAATGTTGTCGGCAACGGTTACCACAAATCAATGCTGTATCCCTTTGTGAGTTGTGCTGTACAATAGGGTAGTTATTGATATTACAACCAAGGTTATATATTATTTTATAAGGATATTTTTTGTTGCGGTTACTTCGATATTATTTTCTCATAAAAAATAAATAAGCAGTGTATTCACCGAACTGTATTTATGAGGATACCAATATGATCTATGCTGATTTTTATTGTATCCCCTGATTGCAGTGTAAAATCATTTCCGGGTACGATTCCAGTTCCGGTCATGATTAAACATCCGTTGGGGAACGAACATTCCCGGTAAACAAATGATACCAGTTCATTCAGGGAGCGTTTCATTTGACTGAGGGTAACGGTTCCTTCAAAAACGATTTGGTTATTTCTGGTTATGGCAAGATGTATTTGTGTGCTGCTTTCAAGTGACTTGTCAGTTATATAAATACACGGGCCAATTGCCGCACAGGCATCATAAGTTTTTGCCTGTGGAAGGTATAACGGGTTTTCACCCTCAATACTTCGACTGCTCATATCATTACCGATAGTATAACCAACAATTTTTCCTGATGAGGTTACTACGAGTGTCAGCTCGGGTTCAGGTACATCCCAAGTTGAATCCTTACGTATATTAACTTTTTCACCATGCCCTACTATACGCTGTGGCGTTGATTTGAAGAAGACTTCAGGCCGCTCGGCTTCATATACTTTTGCATAAAAATCACTTCCTCCTGCGGCTTTCGACTCTTCCTGCCTTCCTACTTTACTTCTTAAATAAGTAACACCACAGGCCCAAAGCTCCTGACTGCCAACGGGGGTAAGCAGTTCAGACCTGATTAATGCGGCACCATTACTAATTCCGGGTATTGAATGTGTAAGCGATTTTATTTTTTGAAAAAGAATATCATCATTGATGAATGTGTCCCAGTTTTCATCTGGCAATAAATAAAAGGCATTTTCATTTTCAATGAGTATACCAGTTTTGATTTTATATATTTTCATTTTCTACCGGTTAGGTGATTTCCTAATCCCTCATTTTTATCCTTAAGACGTTCATATCGTTTGTTATGTATAGTGTTTTTTGATCGGTTGATAAAGCGCAGTTTGAAACTGCTTCAGGTAACTTTATTTTGCCAAGTAATTTTGCTTCTTTATTAAATATCCATAAACCTCCCGGCCCTGAAGCGAAAACAGTTCCGTTATTGTCAATTTTTAAACCATCGGGTAAACCTTTAAGTTCTTTTCCTGCACTGGATGCATCATAAAATATTTTGCCATTCTGCAGGTTCCTGTTTTGGTCAACATCATATACATACCAATAAGATTTTTCAGGATCGGAGTTGGCAATGATCAGTTTCTGCTCACCCGGGAAAAAAGCAATCCCATTGGGCCTTGTTATCGAATCAAGTAACAGGAAAACAGTACCATCCCTGTTTACGCTGTATACACCCTGGTAAGGGGTTTCTTTTTTTGGGTCGGACATATTTTTTTCCAGTCCATAAGGCGGGTCAGTAAAAAACAGTTCTCCTTTACTGTTATACACGGCATCGTTTGGACTGTTAAACCGCATGCCTGTATACTTTGCTGCAAGGCTGGTATAATTTGCTGCCGGTTTGGTAAGGGGTGCATTCATTTTTGCCATTTGCCTGTTTCCATGCTGGCATAAAACAAGGTTGCCGTCAATATCCAGTAACAAACCATTTGAACCTGTTTCACCCCCGCGTTTGGCTGTATCGGTATAGCCCGAGGGTGACAGGTATATTTCTTTGCCTTTTTCTTCTGTCCATTTGTAGATGGTATTTTTCGGAACATCGGAAAATAAAAGCATTTTATTTTTTTCTATCCATAGCGGCCCTTCACTCCAATCGAGGCCGGTTGCGATGATCTCTACTTTTGCATTGGCAGAAATAATAGTATCCAACGACGCATCCAACCGTTCAATACTCCCGATTGTAGAATGTATTGAATGACCAGTACAGCCGAATGCGAGGAGCAGTATTGCAATAGAAATATTTTTTTTCATTTCTTATTGATTTAAAATGGAATTAAGCTGCCTGAAAGTATTACAACTTAGTGTTACTGATGAATGCGATCTTTTTACTGTCGGGCGACCAGCTTGGTACATTGATGGTTCCCTGTCCACCGAAGATGTACGCAATGGTTTTAGGTACACCACCTTTGGCAGGCATCAATCGTAAATATACTTTCTTATAAAAAGGGTGCGTTCCCGGGTCTATCTCTTTTGGAAAGGATATATAAACGATCCATTTACCATCTGGAGAAATATGCGGAAACCAATCGTTGTATTCATCAAAAGTTACCTGTTCCTGACTTGTGCCGTCAGGGTTCATACGCCATATTTTCATTGTGCCCGTTCGCACAGAATTGAAATAAATGTATTTCCCATCGGGTGTAAATTCCGGACCATCGTCCAGTAGTGGATCATCTGTTAGCGGAGTTTGTTTTTTAGAAGCTATATCAACAGACCATATATTCCATTCTTTGTTACGCAGGCCGGTGAAAAGCAATTTCTTTCCATCTGGCGACCAGCCGTGTAAGTAGGAGTGACCGGAACTGTCTGATGTGATCATAACAGGTTTGTCTGAACCGGTAACCGGCAATGTATATATGGTGGAAGTACGGCCGGTGCCTGTATGGTTACTGATGCCCATCATTTTTCCATCAAATGATAATACATGATCGTTGTTATTGTCTTTGGCAAACCCCGTGTTCAGGGTTGTATTAGATCCATTACTGAGATCATATTTATACATGAGCCCGTCGGCATTATAAATGAGGTACTTGTTATCCGGTGTCCAGTTAGGTGCCTGTAATGAATTAGGGGCACTATACAAAATTTTTCTGAGGCCGGTGGTTACATCCATTACTTCGAGATGGCTCCCCAGGTAATCACGGTAAGGCTTAAAATCCTTGCCAGGAGGAATAATAATGCGCACATTACTGAAGATGGCTTTTTCAACAGCATCTTCATTATGCGAACAGATAAAGAGACCTGCATATACTTCTTCATTAAGTGGTATGTCTTTACTAACAGATTTATATGGCTCTCCGAAAGTGGCCGCAGAAAATGTAAAAGTATTACCCGACCGTTCAAATTCTATTTCTGTGGGGTGATAAGATAATACGGCTACCTGCCCGGTAGTATCTTTATCAGAAGCCCGGTATTGCAATGAACTGAGTATATCGCCGTGAATACACGCATCTGCATAGCGGGAGCCAGTGGTTAAATTATCCCTTGCCATAATCCCTATTTTTCTATGTGCTTCAACACCTTTACCGATAAACTGCACAGTGGCTTTAATTATAAAATCGCCTTTTATTTTTTTCCAGGCAAACTGGAATTGGTCAGCATTAGCCCATATATTCTTGCCGGCACTTGAAAGGAGATAGGTTTGGTCCTGTGTATTGTAAACAGCAGA
>JAYTOS010000501.1:0-3720 GCA_043747705.1 Bacteroidota bacterium | reverse complement strand
GCATTGCGTTCCACAGACAATGAATTATTGCAGGAACTATCCGTTTTTTCAGTTTATATGCATGGTACCAAAAAAGGAATATTGGGCGCTGATGAAGAACTAAAAGTTGAGGGGATGAGATTAATTGAATATTTACAAAAAGAATATCACCTGGAGTAGCTTTTGAAAATGCGGGGCGGCACATTCTATAATTTACCTGCAACATCAAATATTATTATCATGAAACAGTTATTACCCGTATTTTTTTTACTGCCACTGCTTTCCCTTTCACAAACCACTCCCGTTAAAATTATTGATATCAATAAAGCCGCCTACAAAATCCTGCACATTGGCGAAAAACCAGATTTCGTCGCAACCGACGGTGGTGATGCCTGGGTAATAGACGACCACCAAAGCCGCATTATCAAGATCTCGCCTAACAGCAGTACCCCGCTTTTGCGCATTTCTGTTCCTGAAGCCTGTACCGCACCCATTACGGGCTTTAATGCTGTTTGGGTAATGAGTTGTTCTGAAAAAAAAATATATAAAATCGATCATATTACCGGAACCGTACTCGCTAAAATAAATACAGGCATGGCCGATCCTAACGGCGAAATGAGTTTGGCAACGGGCGGCGGTTCTGTTTGGTTGCTCTCAGATAGTACGGGCATACTTACAAGGATAGACCCGGTAACCAACACGGTCATACATAAAATTACCGTATTGCCCCATTCGTACTGTGCGGCATTCGGCCATAACGCCATCTGGGTTTCCAATTACGATAATAACAGTGTACAAAAAATAGATATGGCCACCAACCGCGTAACTGCAACCATAGCTGTTGGCGCAAGGCCCCGTTTTCTTACCGCTACTGATCAGGCTGTCTGGACTCTTAACCAGGGCGACGGAACAGTTACGAGGATTAATCCCTCAACCAATAAAGTACTTGCTACCATTGACGTAGCGGCAAGGGGTGGCGGAGGTGATATCTGTGCTGATGCTAAAAACGTTTGGGTGGTTTCAACCAATCCCGCAAAGCCCGTACAAACAATTAGTGTGTCTACCAACCGCATTCAAATTCTCTATCTGCAGAAATCAACCGATACAAAACCACTGAAAGTAGATGGCGGCGTAAGGATATCCAAAAACTATGTTTGGATCAGCGGGTATCATAGCAAAACGGTTTGGGTTATTAAGAATATTAACTAGGCAGTGGTTGCTGATAACCATTTCTCATCCTTAATAAAAATAGGCTTCTACATTTTGGTTCCAACCTATTCTCACACCGGCAAACGGTTGGCCTAACGGGAGATTGCAGGTCTCTGTCCCTCTGTGATAAAAATACGACTATGGCTTTAGTAATGTTTTTAACACAGAGTGACAGAGGTTGGCGCGGCGTTTTTATTTTTTTTCCGCAGTTCATATGTTTGAGAGGACACAGAATCTGCGGAGAATTAAAATTCTCACTATTGAGTTGCACTAAAACGAGATTAAAATTTTTATTTATACTACAACAGTAACCCCCGCATTTTTAACGGGCCAATGAGGTCATTCTTACCGGCCACAATTACTGTTGGTATGCCTATTATAGTATTAAAACCTTTTCACCACAGTGGTGAAGAATGTATTGGTATTTACTTTACCAGGAACAACGCCATTACTGATATTGTAAAAACTGTGCCGTATACCAAATGGAGCCGCACGCATGACTGTTGGTATATCCCCTGCAAAAAAGAATACTATGTCTTACTGGCTAAAGCGTTCGAGAATAAAGCGAATGTAGAAACCGCTATATTAAAAACCTATTTACAACAACGAAAAGCATTGGTGCCGGTAACACAAAAAATGATCTCCTCCGCTACTACTACCATGCTATTGCAGTTTCCACTGAATGAGGCGAATCTTACTGCCATAGTAAAGTTCCGCGATATGCTTATTTTGAAAGGATACAGTTCAAATACGATAAAGAATTATTGTAATGAATTTCACCAATTACTTCGAATATTGTGAGATAGGTTTGTGAATGACCTGAAGAAAGAACACATACTATCTTACTTACGCTGGTTATTGGAAAAGCGGGGTTGCAACGAAACCAAAGTACATACCTCGGTTAATGCGATTAAATTTTATTTTGAACAGGTATTAGACAGGCAAAAGGAATTTTACGATTTACCCAGGCTCAAAAAGCCATTCAAATTACCGTCGGTATTGGCAGAAGAGGAAGTGCTTCAATTGATACAACAGGTAAAGAATACAAAACATAAAACCATTCTAATGGCGGGTTATGCCGGAGGATTAAGGGTAAGTGAAATTATTCATTTAAAAATAAATGATATAGACAGTAAACGAATGATGATTCATATACATGGAGCCAAAGGAAAGAAAGACCGGATGGTTCCGCTCTCCAAAAAATTACTGGAGGCCTTAAGAATGTATTAGCTGGCCTATAAACCAAAAGAATACATTTTTGAAAGCCCCTCAGGCGGCAGCTACAGTGCCAGGAGCGCACAAACTATTTTACAAGATGCCGAAAAAGAGGCAGGCATTACCAAGAAAGGGGGTATTCACATGTTCAGACATAGTTATGCCACCCACTTAATGGAGAGTGTTACAGATATAAGGATTATACAAGAATTGTTAGGTCATAACAGTATTAGAACCACGATGCTATATATCCATGTGAGCAAAAAAGACCTGGGTAAAATTGAGAGTTCATTAGACAAACTGAAATGGTGAGCCTTGCGTTTTTTGAGTAGATACAAGAACCATATCCAATGCCATCTACCCAAGAAACGCAAATGTTTTGTATTGAAAATCTATTATTATTTGATTTTTGAAGTTTGATTTACGTGAAAAAGAAGCTTACTTTTAAGTGTTGTGCGCAGCCTCTTTAAGAACATCAAAAAATGATAAAATATTTATTTGTTAGCCTGCTTTTCGCTTTCTACTCATGTTCTGAGGTACACAAATCAGAACTAGAACTTGTTTTTGATTCAAACAATACCGACACATTCCAAGTATTACAAGAGTTTTCTTTGACAAGTATCGATTCTGCAGAATTCAGAAAAGCAGAAGTCGAACATAAATTAATAAAAACATTCTCATTTCATAATATCAAATGTCTTGAAATGAACAAGTTTATTTTTGAGGGTTTAGACTCGGGGGCATATTATGGAATGATTACTCTTGAGAAAAATGGCGTGATCTATAACATACCATTAGATTCAATTTTTATTAAGCCAGGAAAAAACATTGTTTCCAAAAAATTAAATTTTGGACCAGGAACTTATAAACTATAGCTATTTGGCAGCGCACAACATTGACTTTGCAAAAGTTGGGCTGATGAATATCGCCCATCAGCGCTGGGAATTCTGACCCAACTTCAGTAATTTGGCTTTAGCTAATCGAGTCTTTAGTGGCCAAGCCAGCAGTTGGAATACTATTGCCCAACCTTCGCAAAGCCTTTGGACGTTGTGCGCAATCCTCCTAAACCGAAATGATATGTGGTCATTCAGTATATTTAAAACGTTCACGTGTTTGTTTTAATCGCTGGAGGAAAAACTAGGTGCTATAAATCTTAAACCAAAATTCAAACAACGGCATAAAAAGAAGCCCGGCTCTGTGAATCGGGCTATCGGCGTCTTTGACCTTACCGTGCTTTTTTCTTTGGATCCGCTTTCTTCTGTGCTGAGCTTTTCTTTTTAGTAGGCTTATTCTTCCTAGGTTCAGCTGTCTTTTTCG
>JAYTOS010000500.1:0-1024 GCA_043747705.1 Bacteroidota bacterium | reverse complement strand
TTGACCCGGATATTTTTTATGGATACCGTGGACAGTTCACCACCTGTAATCTGGATACACCGCATTTTTCTTTTGTAAGTAAAAAATTTAAATTCATCAATAAAAAGATGGCTATTACCGGGCCGGTGCATCCCGAATTTGAAAATGTACCCATACCTATTTACCTGCCCTTTGGTATTTTTCCGCTAAAAACCGGAAGACGATCCGGAATTCTGGCACCCACTTTTTCGGCGAATGAGCAATTGGGATTATCACTGGAGGGTTTGGGATATTATAAAGTGTTAAGCGATATATGGGATGTTGTATTGCGGGGTACTATTTATTCTTATGGTGGCTGGACGGCTAATGTGAGCCCACGTTATTACAAACGATACCGTTACCAGGGAAGCTTTACAGTAGATATTCAGCATTTACGGGATCTGGATAAATCGGGTGCCCGTAATTTTAACATACGCTGGAACCACAGCTCCGACACCAAAGCCAGGCCCGGCGTTAGTTTTAATGCCAGTGTAAATGCCGGCAGCAGCGGATTTAATTCATCGGTACCCAACAGTCCGCAACGGAATTTTCAAAACCAGCTAAACTCTTCTATCACCTATTCAAAAGTATGGAAAGACAAACCCTTTAATTTAAGTATCAGCGGCAATCATAACCAGAATACAAACACTAAACAATGGAACATCAATTTACCGGATATAGCTTTTAATGTAAACACGCTGTATCCTTTCCGCAGAAAAGAAGTGATTGGCGCATACAAATGGTACGAAAACCTGGGCATTGCTTTAAATACCAATGTACGCAGCCTGTCTTCATTTTATGATACCTCCGGAAAATTCTTTAACGAATTTGCAAAAAATTATAAATGGGGGGCCAATCATAATATTCCCATCAGTTTATCATTACCACAGGTTGGTAATTTTCAAATTTCGCCTAGTGTGGGTTATATAGAAAGATGGTACCAGGAAAAATTCATACGTAGCTGGAATGCAGCAACAAAAAAAGTGGATACAACCATTAGCAATGG
>JAYTOS010000499.1:0-6238 GCA_043747705.1 Bacteroidota bacterium | reverse complement strand
TCTCACATACGTTGAAAAATCTGTGATGATTTTTCTCATCTATGGCAAAAAAAATAATCCGGGTAGCCAAAAATTATCAAACATTTATGCAGCCCGGCCCTACATAACCGGGCTTTTTTGTGCCTTAATTGGTATTTTCAGGATATGAAAAAAATCTTTTTTCTTTTCTTATTGCTCGGTTCAATCAAAGCAGAATCCCAATATGCAGTTCGCCTTATCGTTACCGATGTAGCAACCCGAAAACAGGATGATATCTATCTCTCCGGTAATTTCAATAACTGGAATCCCAAAGATGAGAACTATAAATTGAAACCTTTTGGCGGTTCTCGAAAAAGTATTGTCATTAAAGAAATGGCATCAGGTACCTATGCTTTCAAATTTACGCGTGGAACTTTTGAAAAAGTAGAATGTGCGGCAGATGGCAGGGATATTGACGACAGGATACTTGAAGTGAATACCGATGTATCAAATGAGTGTACCATTGCCGGCTGGAAAGATGATTATCCCGAAAGGCCGAAAACGTATACAGCCAGTCCGCAGGTGCGCATAATGGATACCGCTTTCAATATGCCACAGCTCAACCGCAAAAGAAGGATTTGGGTTTACCTGCCCAAAGGATATGCAACGTCTTCCAAAATATATCCTGTTCTTTATATGAATGACGGACAAAATCTCTTCAATGAAAAAACAGCCGCTTTTGGTGAATGGGGTGTGGATGAATGTTTGGATACATTACAAAAGAAATTAGATAAAGAATGTATAGTAGTAGGCATTGACCACGGTGGCGAAAAAAGATCTACCGAATATAATCCCTACGATAATGCACAATATGGTAAAGGGGAGGGGAAGCAGTATGTAGATTTCCTTGCCAATACTTTGAAGCCATACATAGACTCGAAATACCATACAAAAAAAGGCCCCGAAAATACATTTATCGCCGGTAGCAGTTTAGGTGGATTGATTAGTTTGTATGCTGTAATGCAATATCCCGCTGTATTTGGCAGTGCCGGTGTTTTATCGCCGGCTTTCTGGTTAGCACCGTCTATTTACAGCGATGCAGAAAAATTTTCAACGACTACCATGCCTAAATTTTATCTCTATGCCGGAAGTAAAGAATCCGCAGGCATGGTAAATGATATGCAAAGAATGTCTGCTATCCTCCAAAAAAAGCAGCAATATATTTTGCGCAGTGTTGTCAATCCCCTTGGCCAGCATAATGAAGCCAGCTGGCGCCAGGAGTTTGCAGATTTTTATAAATGGTTGATGAATTGATCAGGAAAATTTCGGGTTAATGTATCAAAGGTCCAATCGTCGCGTTACCTCTAAAATTCAAAATTCAAAATTCAAAATTCAAAATTCAAAATTCAAAATTCAAAATTCAAAATTCAAAAAAGGTTTCATATCCTATACATCACCCCCTCAATCGCCAAATCCGTATTAGGAAAAACTTCCTGTGCTTCCGAAAGAAAAGCATCCAACGATTCATATTTACTGCTGAAATGGCCTATTAATAATCGTTCAACACATGCCTTCAATGCAATATCCGCAGCTTGTATGCTGGTTGAATGAAAACGTGCCGCAGCACGCTCTGCCAGATCCTTTAAGTAAGTGGTTTCGTGATAAAGAACCGTTACATCTTTTGTTTTCTCTGCAATGCGGATATCATAAATGGTATCGGCACAAAACGCGTAACTTCTCGAAGGTTTATTGGCAAAGGTTACCAGTTCGTTTTTAATAACATCGCCCTGCTTGGTTTCATAATCATCGCCATCTTTCAACCTGTCATAAAAAGCAGCGGGAATTTCATATTCCAATACTTTCTCTTTATAGATCTTTCTCGGCTTCCTTTTCTCACGGATAATAAACCCCCAGCAGGGTATGCGGTGACAGGTATCAAAACAGTCAACCCTGAATTTTGGATGGTCTATTATCACACCTTCTTTCTCCAACGGATGAAAGATGAGAGGGAACGGGAGCGTGGTTACCGCCACTTTTAACTGGAGGTCAATAATGTCTTTTAGCGCAGCCGGTGCATAAATATGCAATGCAGTCTCCCTGCCTAATAACCCCATACTCGTAACCAGACCGATCAACCCGAAATAATGGTCGCCATGTAAATGCGAAATAAAAATATGGTGGATCTTACTCCTCCGGATTTTGTACCGGGATATCTGCATCTGTGTACCTTCTCCACAATCCAGCAGGAACAACTGGTCATTTAACGTAACCACCTGCGAAGTCGGATGCCTGTCATAAGCAGGAATAGCTGAATTATTACCGAGTATTGTAACTCCAAACATGGGCAGGTTTATACTTATTGAATCGCATGAAAATAAGAAGCAGTTATAACATTAGACAAATTAATATGCCTCGTGCTGCATTTTACCTGCGAAATCTTTAAAATTGTTTTTGAGAGAAGTAAATTTGCACAGATTGAACAGGTAAGTTGTTAATCAGTATTGAAAAAGAAAACAAGGTGCTATGCCAGGCACTTAGAAAGAATGTATTTACAAGCGGTATACCCGGTTAGCTGTAATAATCATTCCCGGTTTTAAAGTCTGAGCAGGAGAATTCAATAAAACTGCCCGATTTACTGCAAAAATCCCTTGGAAATTCTCCTTTTCCCATTAATTATCCCTACTTTTACACCCGATAAAAAATAGAAGAAAACCATTCCGGAGTCTTTTTAAACATTTTGAGATGCCTTATTTAACAATTGAAAAAAAAGCAAACATTTTTGCTGAATTTGGTGGAAAAGCCACCAACACGGGTTCTATTGAAGGTCAAGTTGCCTTATTGACTGAGCGTATTTCCCAGATTTCCAAGCACTTACAAGCTAACAAAAAAGATCATTCTACCCAACGTGGATTGATGATGATGGTTGGTCAACGCAAGCGTTTACTAACCTACATGCAAAAGCACAACCTCCAGGGTTACCGTGCTTTGATCGAAAAACTGGGTCTGAGAAAATAATTTTCAAAGTATCACAGATGCTATTCCCAACTGAGTTATCAAACGGTTGGGAATAGTTATTTCTGTCAGTTCCTGTTATTAGATTCGCCATTATTAAACAAGGGCCATGAATAAAACGGTTATTCAGCAATGTTTTTCATAGCTCATATTACAAAATCAGATTATGTTATCACAACCAATTAATGTGAGTTTCGACCTCGGTGGTGACCGCCAGGTAACCATCGGAACCGGAAAATTAGCCCGACAGGCTGATGGTGCCGTTACTGTCCAACAGGGCAATTGTGTTATTCTTGCTACTGTTGTAGCTAATAAAGACCCGAAAGATGGTCAGGATTTTTTCCCTTTAAGCGTTGATTATCAGGAAAAATTTGCTTCAGCAGGCCGTGTACCCGGTTCATTTTTTAAACGTGAAGCAAGATTAAATGATTATGAGATATTAACCAGCCGGTTAATTGATCGTGCATTACGTCCTTTATTCCCCGAAGATTACTTATGTGATGTTCAGGTATTAATAAGCCTTGTATCAAGCGATCCTGAGATATTACCCGATTCTTTAGCCTGCCTTGCTGCATCAGCGGCATTGGCTGTATCAGATATCCCAATTAAAGAAATTATCAGTGAAGTAAGGATTGCACGCGTGAATGGTAAATTCATTGTAAACCCTACCCGCTCTGAATTGAAAGCCTCCGATCTGGAATTCCTCATTGCGGCTACCGAGAAGAACCTGATGATGGTGGAAGGAGAAGCAAAAGAATGCGCGGAAGCTGACCTGGTAAAGGCTTTGCAACTGGCACATGATGCCATCCGCATCCAAATCAAGGCACAGGCAGAATTAAGAACTAAAAAAGGTGTTACTACAAAAAGAGAGTATAAAAAGCCTGCACAGGACGAAGCCATACAGGAAAAAGTAAACGCTTTTGCAAAAGACCGGGTTTACGAAATTTCAAGAAAAGGTTCCGCTAAAAACGAACGTACCGAAGCTTACAGTGCATTAAAAGACGAATTGTTAGGCAGCCTCGGCGAAGAAGCAACCGATATAGAAAAGAAATTAGCCAAAAAATATTACGAAGACCTGAAATGGGAAGTAGTAAGAAATATGATGTTGGATGATCGTATCCGCTTGGATGGCCGTCAGCTCGACCAGGTTCGATCATTGGCTATGGAAGTAGAACCCCTGCCAACACCGCATGGCTCTGCATTATTTACAAGAGGTGAAACTCAATCACTTACAACGGTTACGTTCGGAACTAAATTAGATGAATTATTAGTTGAAAGTGCCCAGAAATCTGAATATACCAAGTTCATACTTCATTATAATTTCCCTCCATTCTCAACCGGTGAAGTGAAAATGATGAGAGGCGTAGGTCGTAGAGAAGTGGGCCATGGTAACCTGGCCATGCGCAGTTTAAGACAAATGATGCCGGGTAGCGAATATGCTTACACCGTTCGAATCGTGAGCGATATTTTAGAAAGTAACGGATCATCTTCCATGGCAACCGTTTGTGCCGGATCACTGGCGCTGATGGATGCAGGTGTGCCTTTCCCTAAACACGTAAGTGGTGTTGCAATGGGACTGATCACCAGGAATGATGGTAAATATGCAATCCTCACAGATATCCTGGGTGATGAAGATCATTTAGGTGATATGGATTTTAAAGTAACGGGTACCCGCGATGGTATCTGTGGTGTGCAAATGGACATTAAAGTAGATGGCCTGAGCATGGAAGTGATGATGGAAGCTTTGGAACAGGCCAGAAAGGGCCGTTTGCACATACTCGATGCGATGTATGAATGTATGCCTGCACCTCGCCCTGAAGTGAAGCCACATGCACCAAGAATGGTGAAACTGATTATTGATAAAGAATTCATCGGCGCGGTAATCGGGCCAGGTGGTAAAGTAATACAGGAAATCCAGCGTGAAACAGGCGCTACCGTAAATATTGAAGAAGTAGGTAATACCGGTGAGGTTAGCATATTCTCAGCTTCTAAAGAAAGCTTAGATAAAGCGGTAACTTGGATTAAAGGTATCACTGCCATCCCGGAAGTAGGCGATGTGTATGAAGGTCCTGTAAAAGGTATTAAAGAATTCGGCGCATTCGTTGAATTCATGCCTGGTAAACAAGGCTTATTGCATATCAGCGAAATCAGCTGGAAACGCCTCGAATCAATGGACGGTCTGTTCAAAGAAGGCGATATGGTAAAAGTAAAACTGGTAGGACTAGATCCTAAAACAGGTAAATTCAAATTAAGCCGTAAGGCACTGATGCCCAAACCCGAGTTCAAACCGAGGGAAGAAGGGGCTGAAAATACTGAGGGATAGTTAAAATAGTTAAAAGGGTTAAAGTAGTTTAAAGGGTTAAAGCAGGTTTACATACCTTTTTAACCCTTTTAACGTATTTAACCATTCCTAACCAATCAATTAAGCATGAGTAATTATTGCGAACTGACCATATTAACCAGTGAAGGCACGATACGTGAGCAGCTGATTGCCCAACTGGCTGAAATTGGATATGATGGATTTGAGGAATCCGATACAACCTTGAAAGCATATATCATCGAACCTCATTTTTCTGATATTAAATTAGATAATTTATTTAATAAATACTCTATTACATATTCAAAATCAATTATTTACAAACAAAATTGGAATGTTTTATGGGAATCTAATTTTGAACCCGTTCATGTAGATGATTTTGTGGGAATCAGGGCAGGCTTCCATCCTCCATTACAAAATGTGGCTCATGAGATCGTTATAACACCAAAAATGAGCTTTGGTACAGGCCATCACGCAACTACTTATACAGTTATGCAAATGATGCGCGAACTGGATTGTACAGGTAAATCCGTATTTGATTTTGGCACGGGCACCGGTATCTTGGCCATACTCGCGGAGAAGTTAGGTGCTACTTCCATAGTGGCAGTTGATAATGATGATTGGTGTATTGAAAATGCCTTAGAAAATATATCAATTAATAATTGTAATCATATTGATATAGAGAAAGTTAGTGAGTTAATATTTAATCAGAAATTTGATATTATACTGGCAAATATCAATAAGAATATCATCCTTAATCATATACATACCCTCCGGGAGGGATTAATTTCAGGCGGTCAATTATTGCTTAGCGGCTTATTAGTGGAAGATGAAAAAGACATCCTTACCGCCTGTTCCCTGCTTGGGCTTCATCATAAGCAGACTATTGCCAGGAACGGTTGGATAGCAGCCTGGTTCTATATAGATTCACAAAAATTTGGATGTTAAATA
>JAYTOS010000498.1:0-36236 GCA_043747705.1 Bacteroidota bacterium | reverse complement strand
TACAGCTGTATTAGGCGGCGAGATAACCGTGGATACAATAGATGGAAAAATAAAATTAAAAATAAAACCTGCCACACAAAACGGAACAAAAACAAGGGTAAAAGAAAAGGGTTTTCCGGTATATAAAAAAGAAGGCCAATACGGCGACCTGTATGTAACGTATCACGTTCAAATACCAACAAACCTTACAGACAGGCAAAAAGAATTGTTTGCCGAACTGGCCGGATTATCACAATAAAACTGATTTCTATGGAAATGCAGGAATTCATACCAATAAATGTTTTTTGCCGGCAGCACGGCATCGAGATCTCATTCATCAGTTCTTTACAGGAATTTGGATTGATAGAAGTGATGAAAGTAGCGGAAACTGAATATATACCGCTTAGTCAGCTTGTTGAAGCAGAGAAAATGGTAAGGCTGCATGGAGACTTGGACATAAACCTGGAAGGGATAGATGTTATCACGCATTTATTGCAACGGGTAAAAGATATGCAGGCCGAAATACAAACACTCAAAAACAGGCTTGGACTGTATGAGGTAGCCATGTAATTTTATGCTTACCCAGGCCCCAACCCCTTATCACTGATCAGCCCCATATGATCAAATGCTAATTGCCTCCTCAAAAGCGCAAGATGTGAGAATGATGTAAGTTTCTCTTAAATTTTTGTAACAATCTTTACCTAAAAGGTTCACAACTTTATACACTAAATAAGTGTGTATTTATTAATAATACCCATATTTAATGGGTTAATTTTTTTGTATGAGAAATAATTTAGGAACACCCGACAAAGTAATAAGGATAGCGGCTACTTTACTCATTTGCGCACTCGTTTTTACCAAAACCATTACAGGAGTATTGTCTATAGCCAGTTTTATTATTTCAATTATCCTTCTTAGCACTGTATTCAACTCCAATTGCCCTGTTTACCGTTTTTTTGGCATAAACACGAATAAAAATTTAAATGATAAAGCCCGGGCCAGCGAAAGAAATCAAACACTCCTGAATAATTATATGCGAAACTATAATGAAAAACAGGCAGGTATAGAAAGGAAATAATTGAAAACAACCTATAAAAAATAGCAGCATTTGCCTTCCATTTATATAATAACTTTAAAGGGGATTGAAAGTAATACGGCCTTATCTTAGCATAACAACCGTTTATAGTTAATCAATTTACCCGGAATATAATGAAAGAGAAGGCAGGCTTTTTTATCAGGTTAAAAAAACAGTTACGGTCACTGGGCCCAGGCCTCGTAACGGGTGCGAGTGACGATGACCCATCCGGTATTGCTACATACTCCCAGGCGGGTGCCGGATTTGGTTTCGCAACTTTATGGACAGCACTCCTTACATTTCCTTTAATGGCCGCCATACAGGAAATGTGCGCAAGAATCGGAATGGTAACCAATGAAGGCCTTACCTCCACCCTAAAAAAAAGATATTCCAAAAGCATTCTGTATTTGATGATGCTTTTTAGCTTTCCGGCTATCACCCTTAATATAGGTGCTGATATACAAGGCATGGGTGCTGTAGCAAATTTGATAATTCCACAAGTGCCTGTATTTGCTTTTAGTGTATTATTTACCGCGATACTCATTTTCGCTATCATAAAGTTCCCCTATCAAAAATTAGCAGCTATACTAAAATGGTTGTGTATGATCCTCTTGTTATACATCATTGTGCCCTTTCTCGTACACGCCGATTGGGCTGATGTTTTCAAACATACATTCCTCCCTACCATTCAATTCAATAAAAAATTCTTTGAAATTCTCGTGGCTATTCTCGGTACAACCATTTCACCCTATTTGTTTTTCTGGCAGGCTACCATGGAAGCAGAAGATTTGGCCCATAGTCCGAAAAAAATCATCATCAATAAAAAAGTATTGGGGGAAATGAAAAAAGATGTTGATTTTGGAATGCTATTTTCAAATATTGTCATGTTTTTTATCATACTTACTACCGGTGCTGTATTATATAAAGCAGGTATCCGGCAAATTGATACGGTAGGACAGGCAGCAAAAGCATTAGAACCGTTAACGGGTAAACTAACATATCTGTTGTTTGCCTGCGGTGTAATTGGTACAGGTTTCCTGGCTATACCTGTATTGGCAGGGTCACTGTCTTATATCATTGCGGAAACATTCACGCTTCCCAAGGGACTGGATAAAACGTTTAGTGAAGCGAAAGGATTTTACATTACCATTATTGTGTCATTGATCATTGGTTTATCTATGGATTTCCTGGGTATCAGCCCTATACAGGCATTGCTCTATACAGCTATATTATACGGATTAACTGCACCTGTCATGGTCGGTATTATCCTGCATATTTCCAACAACAAAGAAGTGATGGGGAAATTTACCAATGGACGGTATGCAAATATAGCAGGCGGCTTAACATTATTGCTGATGAGTGCCGCAGCTATCGCACTGATTTGGTTCCAGTTCAAATAAGAATAATTTTATTCAATCAACTTACTCAGTTTCGTATAACCTAAATGCCATTCGTCTTTTTGTATAGCCTGTGCCGGTAGTACCTTAAGCGAATATTTTTCTTTCAAATATTCCGGAAGGATGTCCTCAATTTCATACAGGTCATCTACATCTACCCCATACTTATCATCAATATGTGAGTCAGCACCCTTGAAACCGGTATGCCGGTAAAAAGCCGATTCTTTGGCCTTTTGAATAGCAGTACTTTTATCACTCCCTGCTATCAGCATTTTATAATGATATTCTTCAAACTCATTCTGCTTATAACCACCCAGGTTTACAAAGAACAGGCGAATATTTTTTTCTTCCGTACCCGGGAGCTCGGTTTCTTTTTCAATTACACGCACGTTATAACCATCTACTTCTGTCAACTCCCGCCATGCATCAATATGAATCTTCTCCGGTTCGGGCCAGAAAGCAATAATATCAGGTACCAGGTCTTTTAATGACTGACCGATACCAAAAAAAATATCGTGCTGTTCAATATGCCTGCCTTTGGGTTTGCAGCCCAGTAAGAGCATATACATTTTTTTACTACTCATTTCATTACAGGTTATTAGGTGATAAACTTTTATCCTTGTTATTTAAAAATACATGCCAAAACCATAGAGTACCGTTTTAATGCTATTTTAATAATTAATCAGCTTATTAAGCACGGATAGTATACAGCCAGCTACGTTCAACCCGGTAATTCCCTGGAAAACTGTAAGATATGTAAGTCTTATCAGGATGCCTGTAAGACATATATATCAACAGGCAATTAACTTGGTTTTTTTAAAAAGTGTAATTAAAAAAGTAAGATGGCAAAGAATCAAAAAGCAGCCCGTTTCCAACCTGCAGATGTAATATCTGAAAACATACTGCTTCACCTTGCCTTTGATAATTCCTTGCAGGCTAACCTCATTTCCACAGTTGCTGATCAAAAAATAATACTTGCTAACCGTTCAGCCGCCAAATTATTCGGATATTCAAAAAAGCAATTATTAACCAAAAACTGGGCATCTGTTTTTAAGACAAATGAAACCGGGTTTAAAAAAATGCTAAAGCAAAGGAAAACAGAAGGGCATTCAATGGCATTGGTAACAGCGGTAAAGAAAAACGGTAAAACCATTATCTGTGAAATGACTTCGGCGGTTTTTAATGAACCAAATGGCCGCGAGAAGACAATTACCACTATCGTGGATATGAGCTTACATATTCTTACCCAAAAAAATATTGATAGTAAAAAGGAAAGAGAAATTGCCGGCGATATTGTTATTGCCAAATCAAAGCAGAAAAATATTGATAGGAAAAAGAAAAAAATTGTTTCTGATAATATCAGCCTTTCACATGCAAAGCAAAAAAATATTGATATAAAAAAGGAAAAAATTGTCGCGGAAAATATTTTACTTGCACAGAATGAAAATTCAAAATGGAAAAAATACATAGGTAAAACCTCTTTCGATGTAATGTGGGACTGGAATATAACTACCGGTAATATATATATAGGCGATAGCCTTGAAGAAGTGTTTGGCTATAAAGCGGAAAACAATACGATACGTTTTTTAGATTTTATGGGGTGGCTCCCCCAACCGGAAAGGGGCGCTGTAGAGAAAAGGTTATTAACAACACTTGCTTCTGCCGGCAAAAGCTGGAATGACACCTATATGCTCAAACGCCGCGATGGTTCTTTAGCTTTTACAGTCAGCCGGGCAAGTATTATAAGAGATGAGAGCGGTGCTGCTATACATTTAATTGGTGCTACAAAAGACGTAAGCATACTACGAAAATTAGAAACGAAACTAGAGGAAGAGATGCAGCTAAAAGAAAGGAATATTACAGAGGCTTCGAATAATGCGAAGGATGATGAGCGGTCAGACATAGGAAAGGAGTTGCATGATAATATAAACCAGCTGCTTGGCGCCTCCCAAATGTACCTTGATTTGTCGAAGCGGGGCGGCGAGAATAGCGGCATGTATTTAAGTCGTTCTGCCGAATACACCAGCACAGCTATAGACGAGATCAGGAAGCTATCGAAAGCACTAACAAATGATAACATAAAAGAACTAGGCCTCTGTGAGGCTATTGTGAATATCACAAAAGATACCATGGAAGTTAGTCCGGTTAAAATATCTTTTGAACTGAAAAATTTTTCAGAGGATAGCGTGAACAATAAATTTAAACTGAATATTTTCAGAATAGTGCAGGCACAACTGAGCAATATATTAAAACATGCCAATGCAAAAGAGGTTAGTATTGCCCTTTTACAAAATAAAAAATCAATCATATTAACTATTGCAGATAATGGTGTTGGTTTTGATACTGATAAGAAACAAACAGGGATTGGAATAGCCAATACAAAGAATCGGGCAGCCTCTTACGATGGAACTGCAGATTTTGTTTCCAAACCAGGACAGGGTTGTGTGTTAACGGTAACATTTCCTGTAAAAAAGGCACTTCCAGATAAGGCCATATTGCCAGCAACAAAAAAATAAATCCAGACAGCCCAATACAAATATTTTTACAACTGTTCTGGTTATAACCCTTTTTTTAGCACGGATAAATACCGTAGCATATTCTGCACTTGTTTTTTTGCGTTTCCCTTCCCCTCATATCCCCAAACTGCCACCCTGGTATTTAAAAGAAATTCGTTGATATCTGCATCTTTATTGATTTGATAAACTTATTACGGTAATTTTCAAAAAGTTGCCCAGGGTTATGTATTTTGTAAAACCATTGGGTATTCACTTTTAATGCTACTGCATATGATTTCTGGAAATAACAGGTATTCAAGGACTATTTTTTATCTCTCTCTATGTTTATTGATAAATAGTATCGGCTATAGCCAGCCTAAATACCCAACACCTGTAGAAGGTGACTACCTTGTTAAAGATTTTTCGTTCGTAAGTGGCGAAAAACTCGCTTCCCTCAACCTGCACTACACAGTTATCGGTAAACCAATGGTAAACAAAGAAGGTACAGTAACCAATGCCGTTATTATTATGCATGGAAGCACTGGTGCCGGCCGGAATTTCTTGACGGACATGTTTGCCGGCGCGCTTTTTGGCCACGGACAATTATTAGATGCGACAAAGTATTTTATTATTTTGCCCGATGCCATAGGTCATGGAAAATCCAGCAAACCGAGTGATGGACTGCATATGCGTTTTCCTAAATATACCTATGATGATATGGTGTTGGCTGATTATCGCCTGGTAACGGAACATTTACATGTAAACCATGCCAGGTTGGTAATGGGTACTTCTATGGGAGGCATGCATGCATGGATTTGGGGCTATCAATACCCCGATTTTATGGATGCGTTAATGCCATTGGCAAGTTTACCTGTAGCGATCGCAGGCAGAAACCGGATACAAAGAAAAATGGCGATCGATCTTATCAAAATGGACCCCGAATGGAAAGGAGGAGAGTATATAGCACAACCCAAACTGGGTATGAGCGGGGCTATATCATCTATGATCTTTATGACAAGCAGCCCGCTCCAATGGCAAAAATCTGCCCCTACCCGTGAACTGGCAGAAACCATGCTGGATAACCTGGAAAAAAGATACCTCGCATCACTTGACGCAAATGATTTTATTTACCAGTTTGATGCATCCCGCGATTATAATCCAGCTCCTCACCTGGCAAAAATAAAAGTAACCTTGTTTGCAGTAAATTCTGCCGATGACCAGGTAAACCCACCCGAACTTGGATTGATGGAGAAGGAAATCAGGAATGTAGTAAAAGGAAAATATATTTTACTCCCCATTACAGATAAAACAACCGGGCATGGTACACATTCAAACCCCTCTATCTGGGGTGAATACCTGCGGGAACTATTAAACCTATCTGCACCATCGAAATAACCGGATAAAGAAAATGAAGCGATTTTTTTATTTTATTGCAACAGTTATTATGGGTATTTCATCATACGGCCAAACGGGTAGTATGAACAGTAAAGATTTATTACTGAAGATACAGACCGAACTGGGCAGGCAAAAAGGTGTATTCGCATTGGCATATAAAGATATCAGTTCCGGGGAAACGATTTTGTGGAACGAACACGAAATGTTTCATGCCGCCAGCACCATGAAAACACCCGTAATGATAGAAGTGTTTAAGCAGGTAGCTGAAGGTAAACGCTCACTGTCAGACAGGGTATTGGTAAAAACTGAATTTACGAGTATTGTAGATACAAGTGTTTATCAACTCAATCCCGCCGATGACAGTGAACAGGATTTATATAAGCTGGCAGGAACCAGAATCCCATTGTCTGATTTGATTTACCGGATGATTACTTCCAGCAGCAACCTTGCCACCAACATCATCATTGAAATGGTGGGTGGAAAAAATGTAACCCAAACCATGCGTGCGCTTGGTGCCAATGATATTCAGGTATTGCGGGGTGTAGAAGATAACAAAGCGTTTGCGAAAGGATTAAATAACAGCACTACCGCTTATGACCTTATGCTGATATTTCAAAATATGGCTGAAGGCAAAATTATTAACCAAGGGGCCTGCGATGAAATGATCAAGGTATTGCTGCACCAAACACACAATACATTAATCCCTGCCTTTCTTCCCAAAGAAGTAAAAGTTGCGCATAAAACCGGAACGATAACAGGGGTGCACCACGACTCAGGCATTGTTTTTTTACCGGATGGGCGAAAATATGTAGTGGTCTTTCTTTCAAAAAATATCGAAGACGATACCAATGCAACGCTTACCATGGCAAGGGCCTCAGAAATGATTTATCAATATATGATTTCAAAAGGGAAACAGTAAGCATTGCTATGATCAGCATCATTATCCCCACTTACCAGGAAGCAGATAATATCACGCAATTGGTATCTTATCTTAAGACTCATGCAGACAAAGACACAGAAATTATCGTGTCAGACGGCGGAAGTAAAGATGCAACCCTATCACTCGCAGAAGCGGCTGGAGCCATTGCTTTGCTATCAACCCAAAAAGGCCGCGCTGCGCAAATGAATTATGGCGCATCCATGGCAAAAGGAAACATATTCTATTTTATACATGCGGATACTTTTCCGCCAGCTGGTTTCTGTTCAGACATCAATAAAGCAGTTGCAGATGGATTTGGCTTGGGACGCTATCGTACCCGGTTTAATACGGATAAATACATTTTACAACTAAATGCCTTCTTTACGCGTTTTGATCTTTTTGTTTGTTATGGCGGCGACCAGACCTTATTTATCAAAAAGGAATTGTTTGAAAGTATCAAGGGATTTGATACAGGCATGCAGATTATGGAAGATTACGATATTACTGTAAGGGCCAGGAAAAAAGGCAGGTATCGTATTTTTTCAAAAGAGACACTTGTTTCGTCACGTAAATATGACGGTAACAGCTGGTGGCGTGTTCAGCGCGCCAATTATACCATTGTACAAATGTTTAAACAAGGTGCCTCGCAGGAGGCCATGGTGCAGCGGTACCGGGAAATGCTTGATTATCGTTGAACCATCCGCTTTTTGTTTTCGTATTTACCAAAGAGAAAACCATCACATGAAAGAACTGATTACCGGAATTCAACAGGTTGGCATCGGGGTAGAAGATGCAGACCATGCTAAATACCTTTACCGCGATCTTTTTGGCATGGATGTATTGGTATTTGATGATGTGGCAGAAGCCTCGTTAATGACACGCTATACCGGTAATGAAATACACCACCGCAGGGCCATTCTTTCATTGAATATGCAGGGTGGTGGTGGATTTGAAATATGGCAGTTCAAAAAAAGGAAGCCTTGTAAGTCAGCAGACCTGCCAACCATTGGCGACCTCGGTATTTTTGCCATCAAACTCAAATCTGCCGATATACAGAAGGCCTATGAATATCTGGCTGCCCAACCCGGTGTTCAGATTTCTGCTATCTATCATTTACCCGATGAAAGAAAGGCACTCTGGTTTATAGATCCATACGGAAACCGTTTCCAGGTAATTGAAATGCCTGATCTTTTTAAAAAAACCAGGCATATTTGCGGCGGTGTAATCGGAGCGGTAATAGGCGTAAGTAATATGGGCAAAGCAGTGGGTTTTTACAAAAACCTCTTGGGTATTAACAAAGAAATATATCATATCAGGACCACTGAAAAAGATATTTTGTTAAACAATAGTACAGAACAGTCTGTGCATAAAGTGCTGCTTACTAAAGATGCCGGGGCTACCGGTGCCTTTAGTAAACTGCTGGGCCATATTGAACTGGAACTGGTACAATCCACAAATAGGCAGCCCCAAAAAATATATCACCAGCGCTACTGGGGGGATTGCGGGTTTATTCATCTTTGTTTCGATGTATTGAACATGAATCTACTGAAAGAAAAGGCCATTGCTTCGGGTTATTCTTTTACGGTAGATAGTGCCGATTCGTTTAGTATGGGCGATTCGGCAGGAAGGTTCTGTTATGTGGAAGACCCCGATGGCACTTTGATTGAACTGGTTGAAACACATAAAGTACCTGTTCTGAAAAAACTCGGACTGTTCATAGACCTTACCAAACGCAAACACAATAAACCATTACCAAACTGGATGGTTGGTATGCTGGCGTTAAGCAAGATCAAATAAACAATTCCTCTGCATGTATCGCAGCCAAACTGTACTTTTTAATGAATACAGTTTTATTTATTTGTATACAAGTAACAGATCGTTTTTTTTATTGCGTAACAACGGTCAAGGCCCGGAAATTATAAGTTTATTTTAGCAGCATCCACCACCATCATAAAACCAGGTTGATCCGGAAATAAAAATATCCTCTCTTTCCAGGGCAGCAAGGTTACCCGCTGTTTTATCACATACCGCCAATGGTTGATTCGGCATAAGAACATGCCCCATCTCATCATCAAAATATTCCTCAGTTCCGTAATAGATGGCTGTTTTTCCGGTGAACACACAGGGGCCGTCTGCAGGCATAGGGTCTTTGATGGCGCATACTTCCACACTTTCTATAAAAATTAATTCCTGCGTATCATAATTAACAGGATCAAGAATACGGTATGGCCTTTTGGCACGGATCTCTATCGTGCCAAATCCTATATCTGTTATCATTTTGATGTATTCGTTCAAAGGCAATGCACCACTTAAACATAATGCCCGTAAACGCTCGTCTTCCTGCAACGATACAGGCATAGCTGTTTCGCAGGTAGGATCAGAGAGTACTAACCTGCCCCTTGGTTTTAATACACGGTACATTTCCTCCAAAGCTTTTATTAAATCCTCGTGCTTAAAAATATTGAACAGGCAGTTTTGTGCAGCAACATCTATGCTGTTATCGGCTACCGGTAAATGAAGTGCATCGCCTTTCTTCAGTTCCACAAATTCAGAACGGAACCATGGATTTATTTTTTCTGCTTCAATAAAATTTTCCTTACAGGCGGTAATCATTTCATCCACAATATCAATGCCCACCACAGCACCAATTCTCCTGCTGAAATATGAGAATTGTAAAAGTTCCATTCCGCCACCCACACCTACATAAAGGATCGAGGGGTTATTAACCAGGTCCCTTGGATTAACAGTGCTTCCGCAACCATAATTCATTTCCAGCATTTTTTGCGGAATATCCAGGCCAGGTAATTGCCATACGGGTGTGGTAGTACAACACAATCCTTTCTGCGGGTTTTCAGCAGCTTCTTTGTAAACGTTTCTGGTGGTTTCTAAGTAAGACATAATCCTGTTTTATTGATAAATTTTTGTTTGATGATCAAGCCAATTTTTCTCCGTATCAATATCAGATAATTCGGGTAATAAAAAATAAGAAAGGGAAAGTTTTTTAATATCTGCCAGCGTAGATGAAAATACTTTTTCAGTACTCCATTCTTTTTTATAAAATATATCGGGAACTAATAAACGCATCCCTAATAAGTAATAACCGCCATCTGTTGAAGGGCCTATTACCACTTCATTTTCATGCAGCCTGTTAAACCCGGTTTCAATAATGTCTGTTGTGAGCTCCATACAGTCACTGCCAATGATCTGGATAGACTGGTACCCTAAGCCAAACAATTCCCTGAAAGCGAGTAGCATTCGTTGCCCAAGGTCATTGCCCTGCTGCAACTTTTTATGATAGAATGAAGTTTCCCAGAGATCATTTTTAGTAATTTGATCGGCATAGAAAACAAACTTATCACAGGAAATATCTTTTGTAATATCATAAGTATGCAATAAAAGTTCTTTATACACTTCCAGTGCTTTTTCATTACCCATGGTTTTGGCTATCCGGGTCTTTACTTTGCCAGGTTCAGGGTTACGGACAAAAATGATCAAAGCAGATTTCAAAACTTAATTTTAAGTAAAGTGTATGGTTTTTATTCGGCAACAACACCACCACAACTGGATCCTGCACCTGCTGTGCAACCATAACAATGTTGGTTAACAACAATATCCCTTTTATCAATCAACATAGCATTGTAATTTGATAAATGGGTAGATTCGGTGCAGCTGAGTTTTAGGTCGAGCATCTGGTTAAAATCACAATCATACAAAAAACCATCCCAGCCAACGGATATGGTATTCCTGCACATTACATTCGTTGCCGCAGTTGGGTTATATGCGGCAATCAGTTTTTCCATATAGGAAACATAGTTACCGCTTACCAAAAGATAATCCAGGTAACGGCTGATAGGCATATTGGTAATGGCGAACAGGTTATTGAAAACGATGCCGAAGTCTTTTAATAAAGCTTCTTTATATTCTTTCTCCAGCGCAGGCTGGGAGGGAGGTAAAAAAGCACCTGCCGGATTATATACCAGGTTTAAAATAAGGCCACTGCCTTCTTTCGCATACCCCACTTCATTCAACATCTGTAATGCTTTGATAGAATCTTCAAATACACCATCCCCACGCTGCCTGTCTGTTCTGTCTTTTGTGTAGGATGGTAATGAAGAAACCACTTCTATCGCATGGTGCTTAAAAAAATCCGGAAGGTCATTAAACCGTTTGTTGGCTAATATGATGGTTAGGTTACAACGTACAATGATATGCCTGTTCAATTTTTTGATCTCTTCCACAAACCACCTGAAATCAGGATTTAATTCTGGTGCCCCGCCGGTAAGATCAACAGTGGTAAACGATTCGTTTTTTTTCAGCACATCCAGGCATAATTGCATGGTTTCCCTGGTCATGATTTCTTTACGGTCCGGACCCGCATCCACATGGCAGTGCTTGCAAACCTGGTTGCACATCTTGCCTACATTCACCTGGAATATTTGTGATACAAGTGGTTTAAGCGGAAACAGGCCAATTGGTTCCAGCTTATCCCGGAACAGGGGAAAGTCCTTTTCATGTTCCAGAACATCTACCTGGTGTCCTGCATCAGCCAAAGCATGTTTTAAAGCCTGTAATGATTTCATCTTGTCATTTTCAATTTTCAAATTATCACATGGCAATTCCCTTCACCTTATTCATCATCTGCACCCCGTGCACCAGTGCCGCGCCGCCTTTAATAGCAGCTGCCACGTGCACAGCTTCCATCATCTGCGCTTCGGTCCACCCTTTTTCATAGGCATCTCCGCTATAAGCATCAATACAATAAGGGCACTGAACAGCATGGGCAACAGCTAATGCAATCAGTGATTTTTCCCTGGCGGTTAAAGCACTGTCTTTAAATACCTCACCATACCAGCCAAAGAATTTATCGGCCAGTTCTTTCTGGTATTCGCCAATAGCACCGAATTTTCCCAGGTCTTCTGCATTATAATAATGATTAGCCATCGTTAGTAGGTTTATAGTTTTCAAGGAAAAGATTCCAGTCGTATTTCTTAAATTTAATAGCAGGATCCTGTTCGGGTGTCAGAACATTTATTTTATGTAATATTTCTTTCATTTTCTTTTTACCACCAAAATCCCCCCTGAACCAGCTCATCATGGTGGGAAGATAAATGCTGTTTTCGGAACTATTGTATTCGCTCTCCCCTTTTAAATAGGTTTTTGTGGCCACATCTAATTGCTTATCGAGTTGTTCCGGCCTGTAAAAGGCAATCGGGGGGCAACTTTTGGCCCCGCAGTTTAAGGAAAAATGTATCCGGTAATCAACTGTATCAACCCGGTTCTTTTTTTCAAATCCCGATGGAAACAGCTTATTAAGGTACCCTTCGCCCCATTTTACTTTCGATCTTCTGAGTATGCCATGTTCAATATCATCAAGACTAAGTTTTTGTCCTGCGATGGCAATTTGCCTGCTGCCAAAAAAAGAACTTCTTTTTTGGTACATACCCGGATTTTTTGAAAGCAGTATTTGGGTATAAGCGTTGTACAGGTTTATCCAGAATGCTTTTTTATGGTTATCGTCTGTTAATTCATTTTCAAGGTCTGATGCCGGAATATTTGTGAGGATGGCGGTTAACGAATCGGTAACCTCATGGCGCTTTGCAGCCAGCAATATTTTTTGAGAGGTTTGTATAAGGTCAATGGTATCTGTCATACTCTTTTCTGCAAAAGAATCTTTTAGGAAGATAAATGTAAGAAGCAGACCAACAGAACATAATCTTTTCATATAGTAATTACGTTTATGCCCCAGAGATAGTTTTATTTTGCATACTGAAAAAATAACCGTTTTATGGAAAATTTGTTGCAAAAAATAGATGAATCTATCGATTTTCTCAAACACCGCGGATTTACAGGTGCCACGGCAGGCATTGTTTTGGGAACAGGCCTTGGCTCATTTATCCAGTTAATACAGGTTGAGCAAACCATCCCGTATCATGAAATACCTCATTTTCCCGTGTCTACGGTAGAATTTCATAAAGGGCAATTAATCATAGGAACGATAGGCAATACAAAGATCATTGCCATGCAGGGCCGTTTTCATTTTTATGAAGGATATACCATGCAGCAGATCACTTTTCCCATTCGGGTAATGCAGAAACTGGGGGTTACCTACCTGCTTTTAAGCAATGCCGCAGGAGGGATGAACCGGGATTATAAAAAAGGCGACCTGGTATTGATTAATGACCATATTAATCTCCAGCCCGAAAATCCGTTGCGCGGTTTGAATGCACCTGAGTTTGGTAACCGTTTTGTAGACATGTGCCGGCCATACGATCCGGAATTGAATAAGCAACTCCAAACAGCCGCCGGAAAACTATCCATTGAATTGAAAGAAGGAGTGTATGTTTCTGTTATGGGCCCTAATTTAGAAACCAGGGCGGAATACCGCTACCTGCTTGCCGCAGGGGCCGACATGGTAGGTATGAGCACGGTACCCGAAGTAATTGTTGCCAACCATATAGGACTGGCTTGCGCCGCCATAAGTGTTATAACCGATGAATGCGATCCAGATAACCTTAAACCGGTTCAGATAGCCGAAATATTAGAAGTGGCGCATAAGGCAGATGAAAAGCTCAGTAAACTATTCGAAAAAATGATTCGCAATGTATCATCTACATAGTAACATAAAGTTGCTGATGCGAATTGCAAAAAACAATCTTTTTTTTAACCGAATTTTAAGATTGAACCAGAATGAGTTCTTTTTTTGCAAAATGGATAGAAAATTTACACAACAAAGGATTTCGCAAACGTTTGCAGAAAAAACTAAGGGATATCTTTACAGATAAACATCGCCACGCCGCATATATTTAATCTTTCATCGTTTAGAATAATGCAAAGATTTTCATTTACTAATGCAACATTTATATGAATGCGGCGGTCTTCATTAACGCGATAAGAAAATAGAGGTAAATATTCGATTGTGAAACCCATTCAATAGAAAAAAAGAAAAAAATGTAACAAAAAATTTTTATAGTAAATAAAATGTGTACTTTGTACACGCTTAATAACCATATAAACTGCCATTTATGAATTTTTCGAAGCTTGTCAGGCCCACGCTAGTGGGTTTAATTGCTTGCTTGTTTGTTATCTCCTCGCAAGCCCAAAATAAAACCATTTCCGGTAAAGTTACCGATGCCAAAGACGGGTCAGCCCTGGTAGGTGTTTCAGTAGTTGTGAAAGGTTCAAATGTTGGTACCCAAACAGGGACTGATGGAACTTTCAGAATTTCTGTACCTCCTTCTGCTACTACTTTGGTAATTTCTTCTGTGGGCTTCGGTTCACAGGATGTAAGTATTCAGGGAAGAACATCTGTTGATGTTTCTTTGAGTGCTACCAATGACCAGCTTAATGAAGTGGTGGTTATTGGTTATGGTACCGCCCGGAAAAAGGATCTTACAGGTTCTGTTGTTTCTCTGCAGGCAAAAAACTTTAACCAGGGTGTTATTATGGCACCTGACCAGTTATTGCAAAGTAAAGTTGCAGGCTTGGAAGTTACCAATACCAGCGGTCAACCGGGAGCTGCCTCTACTATTCAAATCAGGGGTACTTCTTCTATCCGTTCAAACAACAATCCGCTGTATGTAGTGGATGGGGTTCCTTTGGATGGAGGATCAGCAAGGCCAAATATTGGCAATGCTTTCGGTAGCACACCAAGTTCTAACCCGCTACTCTTTATTGATCCAAACAGTATTGCCCAGATTGACGTTTTGAAAGATGCGTCTTCTGCAGCGATCTATGGTTCACGCGGGGCAAATGGTGTAATTGTAATTACAACAAAAAAAGCATCTGCTGGACCTGTAAAAATTGAAGTGGGAACCAATTTCGGAACCTCTGCGGGTTACATGAGAAGATTTGCTATACTTAATGCATCAGATTACAGAAATGCACTTAAAAAATACGGCCAGCCGGCTTCCCTTGACGGTGGATCCAATACAGATGCTTTGAAAGCCATCACTCAGAATGATTTATCGCAAAACTATTCTGTGGCATTTAGCGGCGGAAATGATGTTGGTAAGTTCCGAGCATCATTCCTGGCATCTAATACAAAAGGTTTTTTGAAAAAATCAGCACTTGACAAATACCTCGCTACCATTGGTGGTAGCTATAAATTTCTTGATAAGCGATTGACGTTAGACTTTAATGTAATTACTGGTAACTATGCCGAAACACTGACCAGCGTTTCTAATTCAGCAGGTTCCACAGGTAATATTATATCTTCCGCACTTAGTTGGAATCCTACTTCGCCGTTGATCGGTGCGAATGGTTTGTATAATTTTCCAAGTAATGGTTCAGGTAACCCCTTAGCTTTTAATGATGCTTATTCTGATAAGAGCAGTGTATTTTCTTTCTTAGGCAATATCTCTGCTGCATATAAAATAACAGATAACCTGGAGTATAAACTTTTATTCGGTATCAATAGCGGAATAGGCAACAGGGAACAGAATACAGAAGGTTGGTTAACAGGTATCCCTGGTGTATCCGGTTTGGGATCTGCAGCTATTGCCAATGCAAGATTGAATTCTCAAACAATTACACACACTTTAAATTATCGTACCAATATCAGCAGCGGCCTTTCTTTAGATGCCTTAGTTGGGTATGAATATTTCAAGACTAATTTTTCAGGAAATGGTGTTTCTGCCAGCGGTTTTAATACCAACCTTGACCAGTCAACAAGGATTTCAATTCCTTATACGAAGATTTTCTCAAATGCAAAAAACCAGAATCCTTTCTATTCATATGCAAACCCACAAGCTGAATTACAATCTTATTTCGGCAGGGCCACTTTGAACTATAAAGACAAACTGTTGTTAACAGGAACCATGAGGGCTGATGGATCAAGCAAATTTGGTAAAAATAACAAATACGGTTATTTCCCTTCAGGCGGTCTGAAATGGGTTGTGAGCAATGAGGAATTCATGAAGGGTAATAAAGTGTTCTCCAGCTTAGCACTTCGTGCCTCTTATGGTGTTACCGGAAATCAGGAATACCCTGCTGGATCTTCACAGGAACAATTCTCTCTTGGCTCATATAATAATGCGCCACAAGTAGTAAATGGTAACCCGGATCTGAAATGGGAAAAAACCAAATCAGTTGACCTTGGTCTTGAATTCACTTTAGCAGGTGGTAAGGTATATGGTTCATTTGACTATTATAATAAGACTACTTCTGATGTATTGTTCCAGACTACTGCTATTCAGCCTGCTCCTTCTTCTATCTCTTTTGTTAACCTGAAAAATGCAAATATCATTAACAAGGGTTTTGAAGTGGCATTAGGTGCAACCATCATTGATACCAGAAAAATTGGCTGGGATGTTAATGTCAACTACGCTAATAATAAAAACACTGTTCAGAACTTTAAAGACCCCAATACAGGGTTAGATCTGCAGGTTCAAACAGGATTCATCAGCGGTCAGGGTGTATCCGGTACCTTAGCCCAGGTGATTACCAATAATCAGCCTGTTAATGTTTTCTTCCTGAAACCATTTAACGGATTTGATGCAAGCGGAAACCAGCAGATTGGCGGAAATCCTCAGATTGCAGGTGATCCCAATCCACACAATATCTTTGGTTTTGGTACCTCTCTACGTTATGAGAAATTTACTTTAACGCTGAATGCAGGTGGTGCAACCGGTTTCCTTCTTTACAACAATACCGCTACTTCAGTAACGAATATTGCTGGTATTGCACAGGGAAGAAATATAGATAAGGCAGCCTACACTTCTCCTGAAGGTATTGCAAGCGGCGTGGGTGCTTCAACCAGATTCCTTGAAAAAGGTGATTATTTTAAATTGAGAAATGTTACAGTACGCTATAACATAGGCAGTGCGGGTAAATACATCAAAAACTTAAGTGCCTTTGTTAGTGGAAGCAACCTATTCGTAATTACTAAATTCACTGGATTTGATCCTGAGGTTAATATCGATAAAAGCAACAACTCTTACCCATCGAGGTCTATTGAGTATGTGCCTTATCCAACACCAAGAACCATTTCTTTTGGATTTAATTTCTCTTTATAAATAACAACATCAAAAACTTGAAGTATGAAACCATATAAAATGATAACAAAATTCGCCATCTCCTTCCTTGCAGTCTTTGCAATGTCGGGATGTACAAAGCTGAGCGAAGACCTCGGTAGTACGCTCACCAATAGCCAGGTATCCAGTGCGTTGGGAAGCGCAGGTACAGGCTTATTGCTGTCCGCGGCTTATGCAGATCTGGGCGGTCCATTAACCAGCCAGGACCAGTTATTTTCACTAATGGAAAATACCACAGACGAATCACTGGTGCCTACACGCGGCGGTGACTGGGATGATAATGGTGTTTGGAGAGTAATGCATAACCATACCTGGAATGCTGATCACGGACAGATTACCAGTGTATTTAACAGCTTGAACAAGATTAATTTTGACGCAACCAATGTGTTGGGTTTTAATCCGAGTCCAGCACAGGCCGCTGAAGCTAAGTTTATCAGGGCCCTTGCATTGTATTACCTACTTGATCTGTATGGACAATTCCCTATCAGGAACCCAGGTGATAACCTGTTGCTGGCTCCCACAGTTAAAACAGGTGCTGATGGTGCAGCGTTTATCATCGCTGAACTGAATGCAGCATTGCCTAATTTACCCGCAGGTAATGGAAGTGACAAGGCTAATCCGGATGCTGCCAGGGTTTTATTAATGAAATGCTACTTACAACAAGGTACATGGACAAACAGGGCTGCACCAACTTTTGCTGCAGCAGATATGGCCCAGGTTATTTCATTAGGCAATGCAATAATTTCTGGCGGAAAATATAGCTATAATGCTAACTATTTTGATAATTTTAAACCCGGGAATGATTTTTCAACTGAAGCCATTTTCCGCTATAATAATACTGCCGGTGTAAGTGCTAATAACTCCGGCATTGGAGCCCGATGGAATATGACATTACACTACAATTCCTATACACCAAGTGCCCCAAATGCAGGCTGGAATGGTTTTTCTACTATCGGTGATTTCTATGCTTCATTCAATACTACTGGTGCCCCAACGGCATATGGCCCTTCAGATACTTTATTTGATCCAAGACTTGGTGGCCGAAACTATCTTGGGTCAAAAACAATTTCTGGTATCAATCCTGGATTCCTGGTTAACCAACAATACAATGAAATGGGTGTTGCTGAGAAAGACAGAAAAGGGAATCCTTTGGCCTTTGATCCCAAAATAGCTGCTGATATGAAGGAAACTGGAAGCAATCTAGAATTAACTGGTATTCGTGTAGTAAAATATCCTCCTGATTACACTCAATATGGTGGTGGTCCTGCTGGAAATGACTTGATGATCTTCCGCTACCCTGATGTGGTATTGATGGTTGCTGAAGCTAAACAAAGGACGGGAGACGCTGCAGGTGCTTTACTTATGGTAAATGCGCTTAGAACTGGAAGAGGTGCTGCACCTTTAATATCTATGGCATTGGCTAATACAAGCAATGTGGAAGACCCTAATACTTTATTGGCTGAACGTGGCCGTGAATTGTATTGGGAAAGTGTTAGGAGAACAGATCTTCAACGTTTTGGTGTTTACCTGAAACCATGGCAATATAAACCATCTGACGATCCAAAGAACCTGATATTCCCTGTTCCTAATTCGGCGTTAGCTGCAAATCCAAATCTGAAACAGAATCCTGGATACTAATATTTATTCTAAGATTTATTTATTATAAAAGTAAAAGGCCTATATGGCCTTTTGCTTTTATAATAAGGCCTTACCATTCCGGTTTGTAAGTAATCTGGTACACGGACGTTCAATATTTTTGAAGTGGCATTATAACCATGCATTAAGATTTAATAAGGTAACTTCATCCTGTTTTCTTTATTTTGAATACATAATCGATACTACTTTCTACAATAGTTCCATGATGAGGTCCTTTGCAAACTTTTCTGCTATTTTATTTTTAATGCTGCTTTTTTCTTGCAAACAAAAAAGTGAGAAAACATTATTTGAACTGGTTAATAATACAGGCATCAACTTCAGAAATGACGTTACAGATGGCAAACTGGAAAACAGTTTCCTTTTTCGTAACTTTTATAATGGAGGCGGTGTGGCACTCGGTGATATTAATAACGATGGCTTGCCGGATATTTTTTTCACTTCCAATATGGGTGAAAACAAACTTTACCTGAACAAAGGAAATTTTCAGTTCGATGATATTACCGTGAAAGGCGGGTTTAAGCAGGATAGCATGTGGAGCACGGGCGTTGTATTTGTAGACATTAATAATGATGGGTGGCTGGATATATATGTTTGTAATTCGGGGCACATGTCAACGGGTAACAGGCTCAATAAATTATACATCAATAATCACGACCTCACTTTTACTGAATCTGCTGCCAAATATGGCCTTGACCATAAAGGCTACTCCACGCAGGTATCTTTTTTTGATTATGATATGGATGGCGACCTGGATTGTTTCATGATTGATAACAGCCCTATCCCTGTAAACCAACTCGGCTTTAACAACAAACGCGACCTCCCTGAAAAACAGTGGGTAGTGGGTGAATTTTTAAAAGGTGGGGGTAATCATTTATTCAGGAATGATAATGGGCATTTTAAAGAAGTTACCATAGAAGCAGGCATACACAGCAGCCTGATTAGTTTCGGTTTGGGTATTTCGGTTGGTGATATTAATGGGGATGGCTATCCTGATATTTATGTTTCCAACGATTCTTACGAAAGGGATTATTTATATGTGAACCAGAAAGACGGGACTTTTAAAGACGAGTTTGAAGACAGGATTAAGCACACTAGTTTCTCTTCTATGGGTTCCGATATGGCAGATATGAATAATGACGGGTCCCCGGATATTTTTAATACCGATATGCTGCCTGATGATGACTATCGTTTAAAAACAACCGGTGCATTTGATAATATTGACCTGTTTAATACCAAATTGAAAACTGGGTTTTATTACCAGTATGTAAAGAACTGCCTTCAGATAAATAATAAAGAAGGCAAGTTTACAGAAACAGGTAATTACAGCGGAGTATCAGCATCAGACTGGAGCTGGGGTGCTTTGATGTTTGATATGGATAATGATGGCTTTAATGATATCTACGTTTGCAACGGTGTAAACAGGGATGTAACAGACCTGGATTTTATTGAATTTTTTGCCAATGATGTAATACAAAAAATGGTTATGACAGGGCAAAAACAAAATGTAGATGAAGTGTTGCGCCATATTCCCCAAACCCCTTTGCTCAACAAAGCTTACCATAACCAACACGATCTCAGATTCAGGGATATGGCACAGGCATGGGGGTTTAAACAGGCCAGCTTTTCCAATGGTGCTGCATATGGCGACCTTGATAATGATGGCGACCTTGACCTTGTGGTAAACAATGAGAACCAACCAGCATTTGTATATCGAAACAATAGCCGGGAAATAAACAAAAATCATTACATCGGCCTCAAGTTGCAGGGTAAAGAAAAAAATACATTCGCCATCGGTAGTAAAATAAATATTTATAAGGGGAGTGAAATAATTACACGCGAATTGATCCCGAGCCGTGGTTTTCAATCATCTATGGATTATAAACTGATCATTGGGCTGGGAACCACTGCAAACATAGATTCTATGACCATTACATGGCCCGATCTTTCTGTTGTCAGCTATGCTCATCCTGCCATAGATACGGTTCATGTGATCCGTCAAACAGAAAAAAATAATTTATTCCGTCCTCTTCTGAAACCCAATACGCCTTCTTTACTTGATTCAGTCAAATCGTTTTTTGAAAAGCACCAGGAAGATAATAACATAGATTTTTATTATGAACGTAACCTTCCTAAAATGCTTTCACGCGAAGGACCTAAAGCAGCATGCGGAGATGTAAATAATGATGGGCTGGAAGATGTATATATTGGGGGAACAGTAGGGCATCCCGGGCAACTGTACCTGCAAAATAAAAATGGAGGCTTTGAAAAGAAACAGCAAAAATCGTTTGAAGCATTTATTGATTTTGAAGATGTGGCCGTATTGCTATTTGATTACGATCACGATGGTGATCTTGATTTATTGGTTTGCCCTGGTGGAAACAATAATAAATCCAACAGCCGCCAAATGCAGTTGCGATTATTCAAGAATGATGGAAAGGGTAATTTTGAAATTGATGTGGCAGCATTTCCCAATGCAGGCATGAATATTTCCGTAGCGATAGCAGAAGATTTTAACCATGATGGGTACCCGGATCTTTTTATAGGCGGAAGGAGTGAACCACACAATTATGGTGTGGACCCATCAAGTTATATTTATTTGAATGATGGCAAGGGATATTTTACAGACATTGCAAAAACAAAGAATCCCGATATTGCCAATATCGGCATGGTTACCGGTGCTGCCTGGGCAGATATTGCAGGTGATAATGAAAAAGAATTAATCATTGTTGGCGAATGGATGGCCCCAAGGATATTCTCTTTTAGCAAAGACCATTTTGTTGAATTGAAAACCAACCTGGCAGATATGTTTGGCTGGTGGCAAACGGTTGCGATAGCGGATATAAACGGCGATGGTAAAAGCGATTTGGTACTCGGCAATATCGGCGAGAATTTTTACCTGCAGCCTGATAAAACTCACCCTGTTAAATTGTGGCTGAATGATTTTGATCAAAATGGCGCAAGCGACAGGATCCTTACCAGCACGATCGGGGGAAAAGATATGCCCGTTTTCATGAAACATGAAATGGAAGACCAGATCCCATCACTAAAGAAAAAAAACCTCAAACACAAGGACTATGCAACCAAATCAATTCAAGAATTATTTTCTTCTGAGTTAATCAATACATGCAAAACGAAGCAATTTAATTATTGCGCTTCTGTTATTGCAATCAATAATGGTGATGGCAAATTTACCGTTCAGAAACTACCTGCGGAGGTACAACTGTCGTCAGTAAATGCGATCCATTGTACTGATCTTGATGGTGATGGGAAAACGGATATTGTTTTGGGTGGTAATGAATTTGGGTTCCTCCCGCAATTTGAAAGGCTGGACGCCGGTATCGGAACTGTTATGCTTAATAAAGGCAACGCAAAATTCTCAATCCTCAACAGCCATGAATCCGGTGTTGAACTGAATGGACAAATCAGGGATATTCAGGAGATAAAAGGTATACATAATAGATATATCCTTTTCCTACGAAATGATATGTACCCTGCCTTGTTTAGCATTAGAAAAGCAATAGCGAATAATCAACCTTTTTTAAAAGGTACCAAGTAATAAATATGAACTGGTCTGTAAGAATATATTTTCTCATATGTGTTGCCCTGTTGTCAGCATGCCATCCGTTGGCAGATAAACAGCCAGCAGTTTTTGAAGTGCTGGACAGTAGTAAAACCGGCTTAACATTCTCTAATAAACTTACGCCTACCCAGCAGTTCAACATGTTTAAATACATGTATTTTTATAATGGCGGAGGTGTTGGTACCGGGGATTTTAATAACGATGGGCTGATAGACGTTTTCATGAGCGCCAACCAGGGTAATAATAAATTATATTTAAATAAAGGGGCACTCACATTCAAAGATGTAACAACTGAAGCACAGATCCCGCAGGACAGTGCATGGTCAACCGGTGTTTCTGTAGTTGATATTAATAACGATGGTTTATTGGATATTTATGTATGCCGTGTTGGGCAATATGAAACACTGCATGGGCATAATCAGCTATTAATTTGTAAGGGGATAGATAAAAATGGCGTACCATTTTACAAAGATGAAGCTAAAGAATACGGATTGGATTTTTCGGGTTTTAGCACTCAGGCTGTTTTTGTAGATTATGATATGGATGGCGACCTGGATGTATTCCTGTTAAACCATTCCGTTCACCGTAACGGGTCATTCGCGCCAAGGGCAAACTTTATGGGTACATATGACCCGCTTTCAGGAGACCGTATCTATCGGAATGATGGCAATAAATTCACCGATGTTACCAAACAGTCCGGTATTAACAGCTCGGCAATCAGCTATGGATTGGGTGTAGCTGTTGCGGATATCAACCTTGATGGTTATCCTGACTTATACGTGGGTAATGACTTTCATGAAAATGATTATCTCTATATCAATCAAAAGAACGGCACTTTTAAGGAAGAGATCAATGACCATATTATGCATACCAGCCAGTTCTCAATGGGTGTTGATGTGGCTGATATTAATAATGATGGATACCCTGAGATCATTTCAATGGATATGTTACCATCGGATCCGTATATCTTAAAACGGTCATTGGGGGAAGATGAGTATGACCTGTTCCAATACAAGATAGGGGCAGGTTATAATTATCAATATACAAGAAATAACCTGCAATTAAACCGCAGGAATGGAATGTTCAGTGAAGTAGGATTGTATTCCGGTATCTATGCTACAGACTGGAGCTGGGCACCTTTGTGGATGGACTTTGATAATGATGGGCTGAAGGACCTGTTTATTTCGAATGGGATACCTAAACGAATGAATGAAATGGATTATGTAAACTTCATTTCCGACCGCGAGATACAAAGCAAGATAGCCTCAAATTCGATGGGGGAAAAGGACATGGCACTTGTTAATAAATTTCCAGAGATAAAGATACCTAACAAGCTGTTTAAAAATAATGGGAACCTTACTTTTAGTGATATGGATGGGTTGATTGACAATAATAAACCCACTTATTCAAATGGTGCAGTGTATGCAGATTTCGATAACGATGGTGACCTGGATATCCTTGTGAACAATATTAATGAGGCCGTTACGCTGTATAAGAATAAAAGTAATGATAAAAAAGACAAAGCTTTTGTAGAAATAAAATTAAAAGGCCCTGCCAAAAATATAAATGCAATTGGTGCCAAAGTTGTTATATATGCTAATGGTGGTATCAGAACGTATGAAAAGAACCCGGTGAGGGGATTCCAGTCAAGTATGGAAGGGCCAATACATATTGGATTGGATAAAGCAAAAGTTGACTCTGCATTTTTAATCTGGCCAGATAATACTTGTCAAACTATACAGTTAACCGGGGAAAAAGCAAACCTTGGTTATATATATGCAAAAGGCCTTCCTGTATTCGATTACACAAAAATTACGAAATATTGGCCTCAACTAACGAAGCCGATGACCGATATTACCGCGCAGGTTTCACTTATATACAAACACCAGGAAAATGCATTTCCTGAATTTGACCGGGAGCCATTAATGCCGCATATGGTTTCTACCGAAGGCCCCGCCCTGGCAGTGGCAGATATTAATCATGATGGTCTGGAAGATGTATTTATCGGTGCATCACGGGATAAAAAAAGTGTTGTCTTTTTACAGCAGGCTACAGGCAAGTTTATAAAATCTTTGCAACCGGCGATTGAAGCGGATAGTTCTTTCGAAGATATTGATGCCACATGGGTTGATGTGAATAATGATGGTAATATAGATTTACTAGTAGCCAGCGGCGGTAATGAATTTTTCGGCCCCGATCCGCATTTGCAACCACGGGCTTACCTGAATAATGGGAAAGGGAAGTTTACAAAATCAGATCACGCATTTGATAATGTGTATCTGAATGCCTCCTGTATTGTGCCTTATGATTTTAACGGGGATGGCGCTGTAGACCTGTTTATCGGTGGCCGCACTGTTCCATCTGAATATGGGAAGTCACCGCGCTCTTATTTGTTGCAAAATGATGGCAAAGGACATTTTACAGATATTACAATAACCCATGCAAAAGACTTGTTAGACGTCGGAATGGTTACGCAGGCAATATGGTTTGATATTGATAAGGATGGTGATAAGGACCTTATAATCTGTACGGAATGGAATGGCATCTATGCATATATTAATGATCATGGAAACTTTACCAGGAAAACATTGACAGATAAAAAGGGATGGTGGAATTTTGTATTGCCTGTTGATATAGATAATGATGGTGATATTGACCTGATAGCCGGTAACCTGGGTTTGAACAGCCGGTTAAAAGCAAGCGATAAAGAACCGGTAAAACTGTATTATAATGACTTTGACGATAACGGCAGGAAAGAACAGGTACTTACTTATTTTTTACAGGGACGCGAAATACCATTTGCCAATAAAGATGAATTGCAAAGACAATTGCCTACTTTGAAAAAGAAATTCTTATATGCTGAAGATTTTGCAAAAGCGGACCTGGCGAAAATATTCACATCAGAAAAACTGGATAAAGCAGAATTACTGACTGCAAATTATTTTTCAAATGCCATACTGATTAACCAGGGTAACCTGAATTTTACCGTACAGGCGTTGCCATGGCAGGCGCAGTTAAGTTCATATAGGGATGCGGTTGTTATTGATGCCAATCATGATAATCTGCCGGATATCCTGCTGGTAGGTAATTATTATAATAATAATATTCAGATGGGACGGTATGATGCCGATTTCGGAACGATACTGCTTAATAAAGGGAATGGTAATTTTTCTGTGGAAAGCATTAATGGGTTACAAATAAAAGGGGAGGTCCGCCATATCCGAAAGATCATGATCAATAAAAGGGAAGCCTATATTCTGGCAAGGAATAATGAAACAACAATGGTCATTGCTTTTGATGATACCCCCAAAAGGAAATGATGCTGAATGATCACAAGTAGTGAATCGTGAAAATTTTGACTCTCCAATGTTGATACACTAAAGATGATATAGGTTCAGGTTTAATATACAGGGAGGTAAAGCCTGGTTATCCATCTCGTAGTATCCGGCTGGTACATCCTGTCTGTAATTAACATGGTAAACTTCATTGCCATGGAGGTCTTCCGGTAATCGTCAAAATATTGTTGGAGGTTCATTGATGCATTATTCACTGTGTAATCACCGCCCACCACATCGGTAACAATGAAACTGCCTTTGATCATTTTTTTTAAAGAAAATACATCATTATCCGAAAGGGTTCTATCAACCGGCACCGCTACCATTGCCTGATAATGTTTATTATCTATTTGGGTAATATTGAATATAGGATTGCCGGTTTGCGTGGCACCTTTCCTGGCTGCGAACAACTGCGTTTTTTGAATCAGGTTATATATGTCAGGGGTGGTTGGGAAAGTTGTAAAAATTGATTTTGTAGAAACAAATAAAGTATCTTTTATAGAAGTTCTTTCAATGTGGATGCCGTAGATGTTTTCTTTTTTAGAAAGAAACAAACTAAGGTTAGCCAGTACCTGTTCGATATTGTTTTTGATTTTTTTGGCTTCCATGTATTGCATAACCCTTTTAAACGGGTTTGAACTTGTGGGAAGAGAACAGTTCCATTGAATACTTGTTGAATCCTGCTGAAGGGGTATGACCACCATAGTGCTCCCCAATTGTTGCCCTTTATGCTGAATATTGATTTTTACTGATTTGTAAAATTTTTCAGTCAGCCTGAACACATCACCATTGATAATAAAAGAACCTATTGACGCTTTGGTAATACTGTTTGAATCATGGTAATTCCACCATTTAGTCCAGTTGGTTTCATCATTAATAAACCGTTGTGTACCATTATCCGTTGCACCTACAGTAACTGCACTTGAAATATTGAGGGTAGGCGGAATAAAAATGTAGGAACTTATGCATAATGCAATCAAAGCAAGAAGTAAAACCAGCAGCAGTTTTTTCATGAAGCAAAAACTATTTATTAAGAGTGTAAATTAGGGAATAATGTCCTATGCCACTATTTCATTTCGGATTTTAAAACTGGAAGATTGGGAAATAAGAAACATATTTAACAATTCGAAAATTTCCCAATTTTCCAGCCCTAAAATCTTTAAATTGCTGTTTGTTTTATTTGAACCAGCTCATTTATGTTTTACCGATCAATTTGCTTAACCAGGTACTTGTATTTAGGGCTTCTGTTCTTTATTTCCTGCACCGGTTCAAGGCAGGAAACGACAAAAGACAATCTGTTCCAATTACTCCCATCTTCAGAAACAGGTATCCGCTTTGTTAATACGGTAACCGATACAAAGGAGATGAATATCCTTAATTACCATAATTTTTATAATGGGGGTGGTGTAGCAATTGGCGATATCAATAATGACGGGAAACCGGATATCTTTTTTACTTCTAACCAGGGTGATTGCAAACTTTACCTGAATAAAGGGAACATGAAATTTGAGGATATTACCAATAGCGCAAAACTATTCAGCCCACACAAATGGCATACAGGTGTTACTATGGTCGATATTAATGGAGATGGCTGGCTGGATATTTATGTTTGCAATGCCGGTATTATTCCAGGCGATGACAGAGCCAATGAATTATTTATTAACCAGAAAGACGGAACTTTTAAAGAAGAGGCTCATGCATATGGATTAGATGATAAAGGGACTTCCACACAAGCTGTATTTTTTGATTACGATCATGATGGCGACCTAGATTGTTTTGTGTTGAATAACAGTCCAAAATCCATTGATAATTTCGGGTATAAAAGTGATGCACGTTTTTTGCGTGATGCAGTAAATGGGGACCGCCTCTACAGGAACGATGGCGGAAAATTTACAGATGTAAGTGCACAGGCAGGTATTTATGGATCAGAGATCGCATTCGGACTTGGTATTACAGTAGGTGATATTAATAATGACGGCTGGGAGGATATTTATGTGGCCAACGATTTTTTTGAACGCGATTATCTATATATCAACCAACATAACGGAACCTTTAAAGAGGTTATTACCAATGCCATGGGGCATATCAGTAACGGGGCAATGGGTACAGACATGGCTGATATTAATAACGATGGCTACCTTGACCTGTTCACTGCCGAAATGTTGCCTGAGAATGATTTCCGGCTAAAGACCACCATCAAGTTTGATAATTATGATGTACAGAACACAAAAAACCAGTTAGCCTTTCACCACCAGTTCACCAGCAATACGCTCCAGTTAAATAACCAGGATGGGACATTCAGCGAAATAGCACAGCTTGCCGGGGTGGATGCAACGGGCT
Source organism: Bacteroidota bacterium (assembly GCA_043747705.1). Taxonomy (GTDB): domain Bacteria; phylum Bacteroidota; class Bacteroidia; order Chitinophagales; family Chitinophagaceae; genus Sediminibacterium. The sequence goes on along the minus strand of JAYTOS010000498.1, from coordinate 8,034 downwards.
GGAGCTGGGGCACACTCAGCTTTGATTTTGATAACGACGGATGGAAAGATATTTTTGTCTGCAATGGCATTCGAAAGGACCTCACCAACCAGGATTTTCTTGCTTACTTTAATAACCAGGAAAATATAAACAGGATGCGGCAGGGCGGCTTTAACTTTTTAGACCTTCTCAATAAGATGCCTTCTGTACCTATTTCAAATTTCGCTTTCATCAATCAGAAAAATCTTTTATTTAAGGATGAATCCCAAAAACTTGGCTTTGGTAAGACAGGGTTTAGCAGTGGTGCCGCATATGCCGACCTGGATGGGGATGGAGACCTTGACCTGGTGATCAATAATGAAAATGCAGAAGCGTCAGTATATAAAAACCTGTCCTCCGAAAAATTACATCATCACTATGTAAAAGTAAAATTGAATGGCATATCTCCTAATACAATGGGATATGGTGCCCGGGTAGCCGTTTTCGCAGATCATAAAGAACAGGTGCTGGAACAGATGCCCACCCGCGGTTTTCAAAGCAGTGTAGACCCGGTATTGCTTTTTGGATTGAATGATATTAAAAAAATTGACAGCGTGATCGTACAATGGCCCGGAGAAAAAATGCAGGTCATAAAAAATATTCAGGCCGACACGCTGCTATCCTTATATCAAAAAGATGCAAAAGGAACCAGGAGATATGATGCGCCGGTACAAATGATGTACACGGATATTACTGCTTCTGCTATAAGTGGAAACACAAAACATAAAGAAAATGAGTTTGTTGACTTTGACGTTGAGCGGCTTATTCCAAGGCTTGTATCAACCGAGGGACCAAAATTGGCGGTGGGCGATGTGAATGGTGATGGGCTGGAAGATTTTTATATAGGTAGTGCGGCTGGTGATACTGCCAAACTGTTTATACAAAAAAAGGATGGGCGCTTTGAACAAAAAATTCAAAAAGTATTTATTGCAGATGCTTATTTTGAAAACATCGGTGCAGTTTTTTTTGATGCAGATAATGACGGTGATATGGACCTTGTTGTTGCAGCTGGCGGAAATGAAGCTAAGCCGGGTTCGCCGTATCTTTTAACAAGGCTATATATTAATGACGGCAAAGGAAACTTTACTTCTTCCGGTGCTGGTTGGCCTTCTGTTTCTGTCAACGCTTCCTGTGTGCGGGTTGGCGATTTTAATAATGATGGGAAGCAGGATATATTTATTGGTGCCCGCACTATTCCCGGCAGTTATGGTATGCCGCCATCAAGTGTGTTGCTGCAAAATAATGGACAAGGTGTATTTACGGATGTTACCAAAACAATCGCACCCGGCTTTGAAAAATTAGGCATGGTAACGGATGCACAATGGGCAGATATTGATGGCGACGGGAAAAAAGAATTGATCGTTGTGGGCGACTGGATGCCCGTTACTGTATTTGCTTTTGTAAACGGCAAGCTGCAAAAAAAAGTAGAACTCCCTCATTCATCCGGCTGGTGGAATTGTGTAACAATAACGGATATAAATGGTGATGGTAAAATGGATATAGTGGCAGGAAATTTCGGGCTAAACTCAAATATAAAAGCAGACAAAGATCATCCTGCCAAATTATATATTGATGATTTTGATAAAAATGGCCAAACAGAATGTATCCCTGTTTATTATAAAGCGGATGGCAAAGCGTATCCATATTACCTGAAAGATGAAATGGAATCGCAACTGCCGCAACTGAAAAAGAAATTTCTTCGGTATGATGCGTATGCCGGTAAATCAATAGAGGAGATTCTCACACCTGATCAATTAAAACAGGCAACTGTATTAACCGTAGAGCAAACGCAGACATCTGTTTTTATGAATGACGGGCATGGGAATTTTACCATGCAACCGTTGCCCATACCCGCACAACTATCTCCGGTGTTTGGTGTTACGGTTATTGATTTGAATGGCGATGGTAAGAAAGATATTTTCATGGCCGGTAATTTTTTCGGTCTTAAACCACAAACCGGCCGCTTTGATGCAGGATATGGCACAACACTCATCAATGATGGAAAGGATCATTTTACCTTTATGAAACCCAAAGAAAGCGGGTTGTTTGTGAAAGGAGAAGCCAGGGATATTGCTTTGATAAAATCAACCAATGGCGGCAGTTATATTCTGGTAGCCATGAATAATGATAAATTATATTTGTTTAAAAAGAAAGGCAGTAAATAAAACCATAGCGTTTCACAGAGAGGCAGAAAATGCTACCATTATTGTTCGATTATAAAATGTCAATATGAAAAAAATAACAGTATTACTATTTTCCGTTATTATATACCAGTTTATTGCAGCTCAAAAAATTGATACCTGGAAAATCAGTACCGATAAAATTGATCCCTCCAATTATTATGGTATTACAGTAGCCAATGGCATGATCGGTATTGTTTCATCAGCCGAGCCTTTTAAAGTGAAAGATGTGGTATTGGCGGGGGCATACGACCTGTATGGCCGTGGCAGGGTAAGTAATTTTCTCCGCAGCTTTAACCTGTTGAATATGCAGATGGATATTGATGGCAGGCGGGTAACAGCGAATGAAACCAGTAATATGAAACAGGAACTGGATATGCAGCACGCCAATTTTACCACTTCTTTTAATTATGGAGATAAAGCCACTGTATCCTATACATATTATTCACTTCGCCATCTTCCGTTTACTATATTAATGGATGTTACCGTTACCGCTAAAAAAGACATTACATTGGGAAGCGCCAGTGTGATGGAAGCACCTGATGCATTAAAAGAGGTACAGAATTATTATAATGAAATTGACCGGCCGCATGTAGTTATCAGCCTGTTAACTTCTTCTGCCAAAAGTCCAACCGGAAAATTATTGATGTGTGCATCCAATACTTTTTTATTCAGTGAAGCACATGGACAGGAGCCAAGGGTTATTCATGAAATGTGGGATAATAATATGCACCTGATGAAGTTTAGTAAAAAATTAAAAGCCGGGGAAAGTTACCGGTACTCTATTGCGGGAACATCCATCACATCGGCACACCATGACGACCCGCTGAATGAAGCGGAACGCATGACCATCTTTGCCAAATTAGAAGGACGCGAGCGCCTGATTAATTTTCATAATAAAGCATGGGATGAATTATGGAAAAGTGACATCCGGGTAGAAGGTGACGACCAGTCGCAGCAGGATATTCACAGCATGTTATACCATCTTTACTCTTTCGTTCGTGAAGGAACGGATATGAGCCCATCCCCAATGGGTTTAAGCGGACTTGGTTATAACGGCCATGTATTCTGGGATACTGAATTATGGATGTATCCATCCATCCTTGTATTGCACCCTGAAATGGCAAAAAGCCTGGTAGAGTATCGCTACCAAAGATTAGTGGCCGCCAAACGGAATGCATTTAATCATGGTTATAAAGGGGCCATGTTTCCATGGGAGAGCGCGGCAAGCGGTGTAGAAGAAACACCGGTATGGGCTTTGAGCGGGCCATTCGAACACCATATTACCGCCTGTGTGGGAATAGCCGCATGGAATTACTATTGTGTAACACAAGACAAAGAATGGCTGAAAGAAAAAGGCTGGCCCGTATTAAAAGAAACCGCCGATTTCTGGGCAAGCAGGGTAGAAAGGAATGGCCCCGGAAAATATGATATTAAAAATGTGGTAGCTGCCGATGAGTGGGCAGAGAATGTAGATAATAATGCGTGGACCAATGCCGCAGCCAAAGCGGTTTTGCAAAATGCAACGGAAGCGGCTAAATTACTCGGATTAACAGCAGATGCAGACTGGCTGAAGGTAGCGAACAATATTCCGATACTGAAAATGGACAACGGTGTAACGCGCGAACATGCCGCTTATAACGGCGAAGGCATTAAACAGGCCGATGTGAATTTATTGGCCTATCCTTTAAAAGAAGTAGCTGATCCTGCTCAAATAAGAAAAGACCTTGAATATTATGAAACAAGGGTACCCACGGAAGGCACACCGGCCATGACCCAGGCTATTTTTACCTTGTTGTATGCGCGGTTGGGCGATGGCGAAAAAGCCTATCATTTTTTCAAAGATGCCTATGTACCAAACCTGAATCCGCCATTGCGGGTAATTGCCGAAACCAAAGGAGGTACCAACCCTTATTTTGCTACCGGTGCGGGAGGTATTGTGCAGAGTATTTTGATGGGATTTGGTGGGCTGGAAATTACCCCCAAAGGAATAATACAGATCAAATCTGCCCTGCCAAAACAGTGGAAAACCCTTACTATCACTGGAGTTGGACCGGAAAAGAAAATATTTTCTGTTAAATAATAATGTGTTATTTTCACACATCGTGAAACGTGTTGCTTCCATACTGTTATTGGGGATACTGCTCTTTAATTGGGGTGGGTACCGGTTACTTACCAATTATTTTGAGGATAAGGCAGATATACAACTGCAGGCCGATCTTGACCAGGATAAGTATAACCAGGCCGATCTCGTCAGTATCAAGGTTTCAGCAAGTCTTCCATACGGAAGCAGTTCAGAAAAATTTGAAAGGGTAAATGGTAACATAGACATTAGTGGTATTACCTACACTTATGTAAAACGCCGTTTTTACAAAGATTCTCTGGAATTACTTTGTATTCCGAATACGGCCCGGGCTGGCATTAAAAATGCGCGCGACGAATTCGCCAAATTAGCCAACGATTTTGTAAACAATAATTCTTCTAAGAAGGCATCCTCACATCAAACTCATTCGGCAAAATTCTCAGTGCAGGATTTTACAGATGATCATCATTTCTTTTCTTGGCAGTTTAGTAATCCTGATCTCTCAGGAACCTGGTACTCGATGATCTTTGCAGACATGAAGTCTGAATACCTCAGCCGCTTAGACAAGCCGCCGCAAGCTTAATGTTGGTTCATTAAGCAAACAATTCTTATTCTTATCAAATTTTCAGTTCAATGAAGAGACTCATCCCGGGTCTTTGTGCTGTTGTATGTTTATTCGCCTGCCGTAAAAGCAACGAGTACAAAACATACCTGCACAATCCCGAATTATTTAGTCAGGCCGCACACGAATTAAATACGGTAGTGATGGGAAATAATTTCTCACCCATGGTGGCATCACGCAATTATACATATGCCGCTATTGCTGCGTATGAAGTGATTGCTGTGGGTTATCCAGATAAATACCAATCCCTTGCCGGCCAGTTAAACGAATTGAAGCAAATAGCCAAACCTACACCTGATTCATTGGTGGATATAGAACTCGCTTCATTATTAGCGTATATAAAAGTAGGGGAAGCCGTTACTTTTCCGGAAGGCAGCCTGCAGGTGTATAAAGACAGCATACTAAAAACAGCACGTGATAAGGGGTTGCCAGCCGATATTGAAAAAGCATCACAGCTATTGGCAGATAGTGTGTCTGCTTCTATTATCAGGTGGAGTAAAAAAGACAACTACCTGCAAACACGCGGTGCTGAAAAATATACAGTGATGGATGTTCCGGGGCGTTGGATACCCACACCACCTTTGTACGCTTCCGCAGCAGAACCGCATTGGAGAGAGATCAGGCCCATGGTATTGGATAGCGCCAACATGTTCGCACCACCGCCACCACCTGTATTCAACATAACCGATAAGAATAGTAAATATTATAAAGAAGTAATGGCGATTAAATATGCGATTGACAGTTTAACACCTGAACAAAAGCATATGGCGGATTTTTGGGATGATAATCCGTTTAAAATGAATGTAACGGGCCATGTAATGTATGGCAGCAAAAAATTCTCGCCGCCCGGCCATTGGATGAGCGTAATTGGTATAGCGGCCCAAAAAGCCAAATTTGATTATGCAGCCACTGTATATGCTTATACCAAAACAAGTATTGCTTTGTTTGATGCATTTATCCAATGCTTCCAGGCAAAATACACCTATAACACCGTGAGACCCGAAACGGTTATTAATAAGTATATAGATCCTAACTGGATGCCCTATTTACAAACACCTGCATTTCCTGAGTATACCTGCGGGCACTCAACTATTTCTTCTTCGGCAGCAGAAGCGCTGACAAGTGTATTCGGCGACAATTTTGCGTATACCGATTCCACAGAAATGGAATTTGGCATTAAAAGCCGGTCATTCGCATCATTCAGAAAAGCGGCGGAAGAAAATAACTGGGCCCGCTTTTACGGCGGCCTTCATTTTCATAATTCCTGCATCATCAGCACGGAATGCGGTAAAAAAGTAGGCAACCTGGTAGTTGAACGTTTACAAATGAAAAAGAAATAACCTTTCGAAAACCATTACCTAAAAGCTTAAAAAAATTATAATGAAATCTTTACTAATCATACTCATTTCCTCACTCAGCATTTCGCTGAACGTTAATTCGCAAGGTTGTGTTGCCATCCGCAGTGTAGGTGGTTTATGCACGATGGACCATGGCGACCAGTCGGATACATCAGCCAAAAAATGGCTGCTGAATGTCAATAACCGCTATTTTAATTCCTACAAACATTTTGTAGGAGAAGTAGAACAAAAACAGCGTGTTGACGGCGGTACCCAGGTTATCAACCATGCTTATACCATGGATATAGCATTTACCCGTATCCTCAATAACAGGTGGTCATTATCATTCGATTTACCCATTGTTTCCAATACCCGTTCTTCTTTATATGAACATGGCGGTAAAGAAAGGCATACCACTGCTTCTTTTGGTTTGGGTGATGTTCGTTTAACAGGTTATTACTGGTTATTAGATCCCGCAAAAAACCGTAAAGGAAATATACAGGTAGGGATGGGCCTGAAACTGGCTACAGGTGATTATAAATACCAGGACCGGTTCTACACAACTACACCCGGCACTACCATTGTAGGCCCGGTTGACCAATCTATTCAATTAGGTGATGGTGGTACAGGCTTTACAACAGAAGTAAATGCTTATTATAATATAACGCATAAGATAAACCTATACGCAAATTTTTACTACCTCATCAACCCAAGGGAACAGAATGGTGTGTCTACTGCACGGGGTGGAACAGCATCAGCTGCTAACATGGCTAATGGAAGTGATGTGATGAGTGTTCCTGACCAGTTGATGCTGCGGGGCGGCGCTAATTTTATTATTGATAAATTCACCTTGTCTGCCGGATTGCGTAATGAGTGTTTACCTGTGCATGATTTGATTGGCGGCAGTAATGGTTTCAGAAGGCCCGGTTATATTATTTCAGGGGAACCTGGTGTAACGTATGCTTTCAAAAAAATCAATGTATATGCTTTTGTACCTATAGCCATAACACGCAACCGCACCCAGAGTATGCCGGATAAGATCAAAACAGAACAGACAGGGGTATACTCACAAGGCGATGCGGCTTTTGCAGATTATGCAGTGAATATTGGGTTCTCGCTCAGGTTTTAATAAGGGCCTTATAAAACCTATATTTAACAGGGGATTCGTATACTATAAAATATTACCTGTTATTAATGAAATATTGCGTGAAAAATCTATAAAAAATAATTTTCAGAACGCCCCTTTGGTCTTTGCCAAAGGGGTTTTACTTTACAAATACTTTAGTATAAAATCCGGCATCCTTTTTTTAAATGAGTATATTACAGCACAGATTGAGACAACCAACCCGCCATATAAAAATACATGATACAGCAAAGCACACTTAAAAAATTATCAGAAGTATTGGGTTTGAGTATTTCAACGGTTTCCCGGGCATTGAAGGACCATCCTGATATCTCAGAAAAAACAAAAGTAAAAGTAAAAGAACTGGCTGTGGCTATGGAATATGAGCCCAACAGTTATGCCGTTCAATTGCGTACCAAACACACTAATGTTTTGGGCATCCTGGTTTCTTCCATTGATAATTTTTTTTACGACTCTTTTATTGCTGCTGTTGAAGAAGATGCACGGCTACATGGTTACTCGGTTATTATTATGCAATCGAGAAATGAGTTGCAGATAGAAAAAAATAACCTCCATCTTTTCAGAAAAAATATGGTAGCGGGTTTGTTTGTATCGGTTACCACGGAAACGGAAGAAATCGCTCCTTTTTTAAAACTAAGCGAATTGGATAT